>QHVY01000396.1 GCA_003223695.1 Acidobacteriota bacterium | reverse complement strand
CTTCACCGATTTTCAGAAATTCATCGACATGCTGCGCCGCGGAAACTGGACGTGGATCACTGCCGGCATGCTGATTCACGTGGGCTACTTCATCGCGTATGCGCATCTGTACAAGAGAGGCTTCGACGTTGTGGATGTCTCGAGCAAAACAATGTCTCTCGTGCCAGTTGTTTTCGCCGGAATTTTTGTCAATGCGGTGATTCCCAGCGGTGGGGCGGGGGCGGCGGCGCTGTTCATTGATGATGCACGGCGACGCGGCGAGTCGGGGGCGCGGTCGGCGGTCGGCGTGGTCCTCGTGCTCCTTGCGGATCTCTTCACTCTGCTTCCGTTCATCGCCTGGGGATTTGCATTCCTCGCCATGCATCACAAAGTGGCCGGCTACGATGCGATCAGCGGCGCGATTTTTGTCGCCTACGTCTTCGTGCTGGTTCTGTTCTTGTCGGTTGCTTACCGCAGCGAGCGCCGCCTAACGCAATTCCTCGAATGGGTGCGGCGGCTGGTGAATCGATTCAAGGCCGGCTTGATCTCAGAGGCATGGCCCGCGCGAACCTCAAACGAGTTTTGTCACGCCGCGCACATGCTGGTTCAGCGGCCGGGAAAGCTGACGATCCTCGCTGGATGGGGAGTGATCGTGCACATCATCAACGTCACCGGCCTGTGGGCGCTGACGCGAGCGTTCGACGTCGCGCTTCCGATCAGCGGCATCATCGCCGGCTTCGGCATCGGCATCATCTTCTTCATCGCCAGTCCGGTGCCGCAGGGAGTCGCGGTGGTGGAAGCAGTGATGACGCTGGTCTTCACATCGCTCGGCATGCCGGAGCAGAAGGCCATCACGGTGGCCCTGATTTTTCGCGGCGTGAATTTCTGGCTGCCCCTCGTCATCGGAATCTGGTTCCTCTGGAGATTGCGCCGGTTCGGTGAGCGGGCGGTATTGGAGCCGGCTTGAGAGTGTTGCTCGCCGGTCAGACGTACGGACCGCGCAATGGGCCGGGCGTTTTCACACGGAATCTCGCGCGGGGACTTGTCGTGTCGGGCCACGAGGTGACCGTCGCCGTTCCTGCGGGACAACTCCGTTCTTCAGAGCGGAACGACGCAGGAGTTCGCGTTTGCGAGGTTCGCGGTGTAACGCTCGCTCCGCTCTATCCCGACGTGATGGTCTCCCTCGGTTCGATTCGAGCGGCAGAGCGAATTCTGCGCGAACGGCGGCCCGACCTCGTTCACGTTCAGGACCACTATCCGCTCAGCCGCGCGTTTGTGCGCGCGGCGTCGATTCCGATCGTCGCTACGAATCATTTCGTGCCGGAGAACATCACCGCGCAGACATGGTTCGGGAGAGTTGGTCCCTTGCGCCGCGCATTCGATCGATTCTCGTGGAAGCTCGTAAAAGACGTGCTCAACGCGGCGGCAATCGTTACCTCACCGACCGCTACCGCCGCGGCGATACTCACCCGACACGGCGTGAGCCCACAGGTCCGCGTGATCTCCTGCGGCGTGGACACAAAACGATTTACACCGAGACCAGAACATCATGACGGAATCGTTGCAATCTACGTCGGCCGCCTCGACCGCGACAAAGACGTCGAGACGCTGGTCGAAGCGATTTGGCGCTGCGATGGCGTACGGCTCGTGATCGCCGGTCGCGGGCGCCAAGAGCGACATCTGCGAAAAAGCGATCGCGTGATCTTCAAAGGGTTCGTTGCCGATGAGGAGCTGCCGCAGCTTCTGCGGAGCGCCGATTTCTTCGCGATCGCCGGTCGCGCCGAGCTGCAGAGCATCGCCACGCTGGAGGCCATGGCGTGCGGACTCGGAGCTCGTCACTCCCGGAGTCAACGGAGAGCTGTTTCGACCAGGAGACGCTGCCGACGCCGCGCGCGCGATCGCACGACTCATCGATCGCAAAGAGTGTTGGGCAGCGATGTCGCGTGCCAGCCGCGAGATCGCCGAGCGTCACGACCTCTCAAACACTGTGCGAGCGTACGAGAAGCTCTATGCCGAGGTGTTGTAAGGCGTCGCGCGCGTCAGGACTGGTCAGCGCGGCCAATTCGTTGTCGCTGTCCGTCGACGTCGGATGAAAGTAGATCTCCGAAGTGCCGCGCGGCAGGTGCTCGATGATGCGCACGAATCGATCGGCCGTCATTGCGCCGGTGTCGTTGAGCCCGAAAATCGCGTCGTTCGTGACGATTCCCGCCCGCCGCGCACGCATTCGCATGATCGTCAGCCACGGCCATAGAAATATTGTCCAGGCGAGACGCGCAGTGAAGCGAGATCGCGACGCACGCCACGACGGAAGAAATGGCTCGCGAGGAATGCGGATCGTGTGCAGGCCGAAGTCGCGGCCGACGCGAAGAATCGTCGCGAACACCGTCGGATGGCAATGCATATGGTGGTGCGCGTCGACGTGATCGAGCGTTAGGCCGGTTCGCGCGAAGGCGTCGAATTGCGCGCGGATCTCCGCTTCGAGAGCGTGCCGTTTGAAGAAATGCCGAACTCCAGCGTGGAAAAGATTGTTAGGCAGAGGTGAAATCATTGCGGGGCCACGCGCAACCACCACGTGCAGGCCGACGCGCAGCGATGGCAGCCGTCGCGCGCGCGCGATCGCGTCCTCGGCGGCCGGAGCGGCCACCATCAGACTCGCTGATGTGAGCACGCCCGCGGTGTGCGCGCGCTCGATGGCCTCGTTCACCGGCACCGACAATCCGAAATCGTCGCCGGTGACGATGAGGCGCTTCTCAGCTTTTTGCGGCATGCAGTTGGCCGTCAGCGGAGACGTCGAATCGCCGCTCGCGCCAAACGACGCTGCGACCAAAGAATGATGCGCAGTAGACGAAGAAGGTCAGCGCGTCGCGAATGGGAATCCAGATCAGCGACGTGGCCCTCATCCGGCCTTTCGGGCCACCCTTCGACTCCGCCTTCCCTTCGCTCCGCTCAGGGTCGGCGTCGCTCAGGGCAGGCTCTTCTCCCCGCTGCGCGGGGCGAAGGATCTCGGGCGAGAGCTGCGAAGCGGCGGGTGAGGGCGCAACGACATGGATTCCGATTCGCACCGCGAGCGCCGCCGCGGCGACGATGCACGCTAGCGGCGAAAAACGGCCGGCGATGAGCACGATGACTGCCCATACGAGAGGCATCGTCAATATGGTCAAGAAATGTCCGACGGGGCGCACGGTTCGAATCGTGCGACTCCAGCGGATTTCCCGCCGCAGCAGATCGGCGATCGTGTGTTCGGAAACGGTCGTTTCGACGATCACATCGGCGAGTCGGATCTTGTATCCGCGCTCACGCAGGCGTTGGCCGAGTCTGTAGTCGTCAGCGAGGTCGTGCGCCAGTGCTTCGAATCCGCCGATCGCGCGAAGCCCGTCGCGGCGAACCGCCATCGTGGCTCCGAGAAAAAAATCGAGATGCTGGATGACCGTGGCCACGAGCACCGAGGGGAGAAACGATTCGTTGATGTACATCGCGCCGAGGCGCGCGGCTGCTGTCCGTGTCGGTTTGCCGGAGTAGACGGCAGTCACGCCGCCGACGCTCGGACCATCAAACGCAGCGACAACTTTTCGCAGGTAGTCACGTTGAACGCGGATGTCGCTGTCAGCGACAACGAGAATCGGATATTTTGCGCGGCGCTCGATCGCGATCAAGCTGCTCACTTTCTCATTCGCGGCGATCGGCGGCGCGATGACAACCGAATCGTTGCTCCGCATCACTCGGCTCGCGACATCAGCAGCGGGGTCGTCCTCCGATGTGACCGCGAAAATTACTTCGTATTCGGGGTAATCGAGCTCGCAGAAGGAACGCAGGTTCTCTTCCAGCTCCGGCTCCAGGCCGCACAGCGGCTTGGCGATCGTGACGGCGGGGAGAGCGGGCGTCTCGCCCGCAGTCGTCGCGCGTCCCGCGCGGCGACGAAGAAGAACCACCGCGAAGATCG
>QHVY01000395.1 GCA_003223695.1 Acidobacteriota bacterium | reverse complement strand
ACGACCTCGGCAACACAATGTCGCGCGCGCTGAAGATGTCGGAGTCGTACTTTGGCGGCAAAACGCCGCCCACTCCGTGCGAAGACAACGAGCTGATTCGCGCCTCCCGAGGGCTCGTGCCGGAGTATTTGCGGGCGATGGACGACTATGCGTTTCAGCGCGCTCTGGAAAATACATGGCGATTATTAGTTGCAATAAATGCTTACATTGTGGCGAAGGAACCTTGGAAGCGATTCAAAGAAAGCGGCGCGGATGAATCGTTGTCTAGGGTGATCTGGAACTGCCTCGAGTCGCTGCGAATCGTCTGGGTGATGCTCGCGCCGTTCATGCCCACGCTCACGCGCGACGGACGTGCCGATTCGCGTCGGCGAGTCGATGTTTCCGCGCGCCGACGCCGCGGCGTACATTGGAGGAACGATGTCCAATCCACCGATCGAGACAACACAGGCTGCGCCGCCCGACCTGGCAAAGATCACCATCGATCAGTTCATGGAAATCGATCTTCGCGTCGCGGAGATTCGCGCGGCGGAGAAAGTGGAGAAATCGAAGAAGCTGATCAAAATGACAGTCTTCGACGGCGAAGGCGAGCGAACGCTTGTCGCCGGAATCGCCACGCGCTATTCGGCCGAGGAGCTGGTCGGTCGCAAGGTGGTGATCGTGGCGAATCTGCAGCCGGCGAAGCTGATGGGCATCGAGTCGAACGGGATGGTGCTCGCGGCGTCGATCGGCGGGGAGCCGTCGCTGCTCAGTGTCGATGCCTCAGTTCCCGCCGGCACGAAAGTCAAATGAATGGATTGATCACGCGGACGGTGCCGTACAGGCGTCCGCTTTCGAAATCTTCGCTGAAGATCTGGTCCAATCCGTAATAGTCCGCATACGCCCACATGTTCGCGTCGAACCACGAGAGTTGGTATGTAGCGTGACCGCGGATCGCCGTCCGCAGCAGCTGATCATTCGGATAGAGAACGACAAACTGGCTGAGCAGCTCTTCCGTCTCACGACGAGCATCTGAAATATCCAGCAGAGTTGCGCGCGTGACGGCAGCGAAAAATTCGATCACCGCCTGATGCGCCAAACGAATCGAATCTGCCTCGATTCCTTTTCTCAACAGTTCCGTCGCGACGCGCTGCTTTGCGGGAAAGCGACGATCGAAACGGTAGACCAGGACGTTCGTGTCAACGAGAGCCGCGATGGTAAAGCTCCTCGCGAGTCCAGCCGCGATTACCAGTTCGCGCGACCGGCTGCTTTGTGCGTCGCCGCTGGCGCCGCGTCGCCTCGTCAAATCCCTTCAAGCGCTCGGTGACGCGCTGCTCCGTCGTTTCGTGTGGGGCTCTTGGTCGGATGCGGAGCGAGTCGCCGGCTGCCAGCCACTCGACCTCGTCGCCTTCTCGAATTGCGAGCTGATCGGCGAGTGCCTTGGGAATGGTCACTTGCAGCTTACTCGTGACTCTGGCCATAACTTACTTTATCACGGAATCGAATCTTACATTTTCCGTGCCATGGCCGTTCGTGTCAGCGGAATGAGCTGCGTCCATTTCTCCCGATGCGACACGCTTCGCTGCTCAGCGTGGATGCCTCAGTTTCCGCGGGCACAAGGTTAAGTGATGCCGATCACAATGTGTCAAATTGGTGCCGATCCGCTATTCTGATCCGTGGGTCCTCCACGAAATCGGTAATTCGATTACAGGGAGAGTCGGTCAATGTCACGCGACTGGAGAATCGCCATTTGCGCGATCGGTGCGCTCGCCGTTCTTTTCGGTATGGGTGGATTTTTCCGCAGCGATACGACGTCGACACTGCCTGCTTCCTCTCCGCGGAAAATCGCCATCGCTGCGGCGCCGGTCGAGCTGCCGCAGTCCGATCCATCGAGCTCTGTCCCGACGCTGAGCGAAGCCGGGAGAGCCAACGTCGATAAGCGAGTGAAAATCCTGGCCGCTGAACTAGCGAAGATGTGGACGAGCAATCCGCAGGAGCTGGTGAACGTCATCGATGAAGCGTCGCGCGAGGCCAAGGTCTCGCCGTCTGTCACACTGCTGCTCGCCATCGCCCACGCCGAGACCAGCGGCGAGATTCTCGATGTTTCCGAGGCGGGAGCGGTTGGGCTGGCACAGGCGACACCGATTGCCTGCCGCGAAGAGCAATGCCAGGGCAAGCTGTTCGTCACCCGCGATTATCTGATCGGCGCGCGCGCCTACATCTTGAAAAAACCGCTGGGCGATGCGGACACAATCGCATCGCTGGTTGTCGCGCACGATGATGCGAAGACGCGGCGCCGCGCCAAACGGCTGCTTGATTCCGCATTCGCCCTTCGTTTGGAAGGTGTGGGCGAGCTCGATCTGCTTGCGCCGTACGGCTCGGCCGATTACTACGCCGAGATCGGATCAGCAAAACGGCACAACCTGAAACGGCTCCGCGAGCTGCAGTCGCTACTTGCTCACGGAAGCGAGCTGCAGATCAGAACGTATCGTGATCGGGTGAGACACGAATATCGCGATCTGAAACGGATGCAGATTGAACACTGGCGCCACTATCAGGTTGAGCTGATGGCCGAGCGCGATCGCATCCTCGAGCGGCACTTCCCTCTTCCGGCGTCAACCATGAAGAAGAAGATGCCGTATCAAGCCGGCGAGTACCTCGCTCAGGAGCTCGACGTCCGCTTCTCACCAACCGAAATGGCCGCTTTTCTGGTGAGCCATCTCGAGCATAAGGCGGAGGAGGCGCGAACGCTCGCCAGGCGTGAACGCGATGTGGAAGAGATGACGGCCGCGCTCTACAACGGCGGCTCGCACAATGTGAAGCGCATGCTGGCCGGACTGATCGCCTCGCTACCGGAAACGGAGCAGTACCGCAAGAAGGTCCCGGCGATGCGTCGCCGCCTCGATCATTCCATTGCCCGTCTCGAGATCCGCTCGGCGAGCCGACGCGTCGAAGCGCGATAACTCGGCGCGCTCAGTGCTGCGCGATGAGCTGCTGCCAACCGAGGACTACGTTGATTTGGCGGATCGAAGTCGGCTTTTCGCTTTTTATCGCGACGAAACGCTGACCGTCTGCGCTGATGTCGCAGAGGCTCACAAACGGAACGTCGAATACCAGACGCGGTCTCCCTGCGCGGAATGTAGAACTCGTGCTGATGTCGACTGAGTAGAATTTATCGCCGTTGCTGTAGAAAAGTTCATGGCCGTCGCGGCTCCAGAGCGGCCCGACTCCGCCGCCAACTGAGATGATCCACTTCCCGGGCCCGTGAAATGGCCGGACGTATACCTCCTGTCGGCCGGACTCGTTTGACTGAAACGCAATCCATTTCCCATCGGGCGAGAACCTCGAATTGCCTTCATGGGCGGGAGTCACCTGAAATGGCTGCAGCGATCCGTCCTGCCGATTGGCGATCATGATGTCCACGCCCGTGTTCTGTTTCTGCTGGTCGATCGTCAGAAAACGTCCGTCTGGAGTCGCGGAGTATGCATACAGCCATTCCTT
>QHVY01000394.1:421-3465 GCA_003223695.1 Acidobacteriota bacterium | reverse complement strand
CTTGTACGAACGACCCGATTTCGCTGCGCATGGGGGCGCGCTGCAACTAGACGCTGCGTTTTTGATGGATGCCGATCTTCAGAAGGCGCAGGATCGTCAGCGCCCGACAGCGATCGTTCGTCGAAGCGAAGCGTTTGCACAGGGAGGCTTCTTCATTCTTGGCGCTGCCGATGGTTTCGCGCTCGTGGACTGCGGAGACGTGGGTCTGCGAGGTCGCGGCGGCCACGGCCATCATGACACGCTCGCAGTAGAGCTGTCGCTCGGTGGCCTCGACGTTCTGACCGATACTGGGTGCGCAAGCTACACTCGCGATCGACGTGAACGGTGGGCGTCGCTCGGAGTGCAGGCTCACAACGTGGGGTCGCTCGATGCGCGCGAACCCGCCCCGTTCTCGGACGAACGACTCACCCAAGCCGGGGCCTATCAGTGCGACGTGCGCGCTTGGGATCCCATTGGACGGCGGTTTCACGGCGTCCACCGCGGATTTGGCGGCAAGGCCGTCTTTAGCCGTGAAGTCGCCCTCGATTCCTCCGGTCGCGAGTGTACCTTCGCGGATTCGTTCACAGCTGCGGGAGAACACAGCGCATGCTGGATGTTCCACTTCGCGGAGAAGTGGGCAACGCCCCGGATCGAGCTGGACCGTGCGGTTCTCGGGCAAGAAGCCGCCGTCGTAGAATTAAGCTGGGACCGGTCCGATGCGCATGTGACAGCGCTGCGAACCTCTGTGTACCCGAGATACGGACTACGGCGTATGCGGTGGGCCCTCCGCATTGAGGCTACATTCGTGGATTCGCTCGCCATCCGGTTCCAAATAAAACTCCAAAAGCGAGGCAGCGACCGATGAGACGACATGCCGTGATCGTCATATACACGTTCCCGCCGATGGGCGGGCCAGGCGTTCAGCGCGCTGTCAAGTTCGGAAAGTACCTTCCGGAGTCTGGTTGGGACCTAACGTTCGTCACCGTCAAGGACGTCGTCTACCACGCGTACGATCCGACGTTGGTCAGGGCACTCCCGCCAGAGATCGAGGTCGTGAGAACGGACTCGGCCGACCCGCTCCGCATTGCCTATCTGCTTCGCAAGTTACGGGGACGATTCACGAACCGAGACCGCATTGATCCGCACGTCAAAGTGAGCGCCGACACCCCCGCGAAAGCGCAAATCCTGCGACTCTACCGGACTCTTCAGAGCTGGGTGTTCGTGGTGGATCCACAGGTCTTGTGGATACCGTTCGCAGTAGCCGCCGGCGTTCGGGCGGTCCGCGCACGCAATTCCGCTGTGGTCGTGGCGATGCCACAACCCCGAAGTACAGCGCTTGCCGGGTACCTGATTTCGCTCTTTACGGGGCGCCCGTTGGTCCTGGACATGCGTGATCCATGGACGCAAGACCCTTATTACAGGATGCCGACCGCTTTGCATCGGAAGGTGAACGAGTGGCTTGAGAGCCGCGTGATACGCTACGCCAGCGAACTCGTCGTGATCAGCGACTCGATGCGCCAAGCGATCATTGACCGTTATCCCGAGCTCGCTGATCGCATAACGGTGATCACGAACGGGTTCGACTCCGAGGACTTCGTCGGTGCGCCGCAGGCGCCGAAGGATGGTAGATTCGATATCGTTTATACTGGATCTCTTTACAACCATCACGTCCCTGTGTTCCGCGTTTTTTGTGCCGGTTTGCGAACTCTATTGCACAGACGCCCGGAGCTCGCCACGCGAGTCCGCCTGCGCCTCGTCGGCCGGATCGAGCGCGAAATAGACGAGTTGCTCACCGAGGAGAACGTAAGGCACCTAACCGATATTACAGGCTACGTATCACACGCGGAGGCCATAGGGTTCACGAAAGCCGCAGACCTTCTGCTGCTGCTGATCAAGAACGACCTCGATGAAAAGCGGGATGTAATCACCATCCCTGGGAAGTTCTTCGAGTACATGGCATCTCGTCGACCCATTCTGTATCTCGGTCCGCAATGCGAGGCGAGCAAGATTCTCCAGCGCACCGGTCAAGGGAACGCTGTCGCACTTGACCCGGAAGAGATCGCTCGTGAGATCGAGCGCAATATCGATGAGCGGGTGACCGATCGTATCGACCACACTGTGATCGATACGTACGAACGCCGGAACCAGGCCGGAAAGATGGCCAGCATCATGGACCGGGCCTACGAGATCCAACCGTCACGGCAAGCGAAAACTACGAATGCCCTCGGCTAAACAAACAAAGGCGGGCATTGATCACAGCGACGCCGATGCCCGGCGAATCGGTCGAAGTCTTTCCGTCTATGCTCTTTCTATCGCTGTTCCGGGTATCGCCGCGCTCGCGTCTGCACCGGTCTTCACCCGCGTGCTCTCGAAGGAGGCCTATTCTCAGTATGTTCTGGCGCTCGCAATGATCGCAGCCGCTTCCGCTCTCAACTCCACCGTTTCGATGTCAGTAATTCGTCTTTTCCCTATCGCCGAGAAGAATGGGCGAGCTCGGGAATTCTTCCTGCGAACTACGCGACTCGCACTGTTTTCGGGTGCAGGGATCGCGGCTGCGATCGTAATCGCTGGGCGACTCGCCGGGAACCGAGTCGCCGAGGGATTCGGCCAGCTGCTCACAGTTGCAGCCGCCATTTTCCTACTCACGGAGCTTGCAAACGTCCTGCTAAGTTTTGCGCGCGTCGTTGGTCGGAGCACAACGTATCTGTGGTTCAAGGCATGGCAAGCTGCTGGCGCGCTGGTCGTGGGCGCTACGATGGCTTTAGCTCTACGCGGATCTCCCGCAGGTGCGCTTCTCGGAACCGGGATGGTGTTGCTTGTAGCGCTCCCGTTGCTGTGGCGATCGATGGCGCAGGCGACGCGGAGCGCTCGCGACGGCGTGTCTGCCGAGGCCTCTGTGCTCTGGTCGGCGGCGAGTACCCGCGCAATTGCCGCCTACGGCGTTCCGCTGATGTTCGCGGAGTTTGCCGCATGGGGGCTTCGCCTATCCGACCGCTGGATGTTGCAGGCATTCTCGGGCCCGGCTGTCGTGGCCAATTACGCCGCCGCATATACCATCAGCGAAG
>QHVY01000394.1:0-375 GCA_003223695.1 Acidobacteriota bacterium | reverse complement strand
GGGGCACAGCGTTTCGCAACGGAGAGCACACGGATCTTTCTGCTCATGTCCTTGCCGGCCGCAACGCTGGCCTGGGCGCTTGCGCGCCCGCTGCTGTTGTTCGCGGTTCCACCTGCGTACGTGTCTGGCGCCGAGGTCGTACCGTGGGTCGTTTTTTCAGGAGTGTTCCTTGGTCTGCAGCATCGGTTCCAGGCAGGCATCGTGGCCGCGCGCAAGACCGAGCGGATTTCCTACGCTGCCCTGGCTGGGCTGGCCGTCAATCTCGGGCTCAACTTCTTGTTCGTTCCACGCTTCGGAATGTACGCAGCGGCGGTGACGACCCTGATCGGTTATGGCGTCTTCTGCGCCGGTGTTGCGCTCGGCTCGATGCATCTG
>QHVY01000393.1 GCA_003223695.1 Acidobacteriota bacterium | reverse complement strand
GGCCGGCCTCCACACCCTTTTCAACGGCATAGAAATTCGTAATGGCCTGGCGCCGGCCGTCGTCGAAAATCTCAAAATCGCCGGCCGACAAGCCGCGCACAGGCTGGCCATCGGCACCGGTGACCGCGACATCGACGTTGACGACGGAAACCTCGATTTTTTCGGCGACCGGCGGCTGCTGCGCGATGGCCACAGCGGCTATTAGGAGGGGAACTATCATTTTTGAAACGAGGAAGTGTAGGCGATCTTCGGTTTTTTGAACTGCTGCGGGTATCGGGAGATGCAACACTTGCGCTAACTCTTGAAAATCAGTAAGTTTCGCCGCGCAAAAGCGCTGGGCAGACTCGGCAACCGCTGTGCAGCTTGGGCACGATTCGGCAGTCCGTATTCAGATCGTCAGCAAACGGAGGTGTCCCCCACCATCAACAGTTGCTTTCCGTCGTGAAACTGTCGCAGAAGAAACGATCAACAAAATAACCAGGAGAAAAGACGAAATGCTCGTAAGAAAGTTTCAGGTCGCACTCCTGCTCCTGATGGCCGCTCTCGTTGCCTTCGGCGCGTTTGCGCAGACCGCGACAACCGGTGCCATCGTGGGCACAATCAAACAAGGCGGGAATCCCCTGCCGGGCGTCACTGTCGAAGTGCGTTCGCCGAGTCTGCAAGGCGTGCGCACCGAAGTGACCGACGCGGCGGGGAATTTCCGCTTCTCGCTGTTGCCGTCGGGAAATTACTCGCTGACTGCAACATTGCAGGGCTTCAACACGGTCAAGCAGCAGAACATCCAGGTGGAACTCAATTCGACGAAGACCCTCGATGTCACGATGGCTGCTGCCGTGTCCGAGGTCATCACGGTTACTGGCGCAGCGCCGGTCGTTGACGTGACAACCGCTCAAAGCGGCGTCAACGTCTCGGCTCAGACGCTGCAGGCGCTGCCGATCGGTCGCAACTTCACGGCGGTCATGCAGATCGCGCCCGGCGTTCAGGGCGATGCGACAGGCGCCGTTGTTTACGGAAGCTCAGGCGCTGAGAACGAGTACATCGTCGACGGTCTGAATCTGACTGGTATCTCGGCCGGCACGAACGTCAAGAACGTCAACATGAACTTCATTCAGGAAGAGCAGGTCTTGACCGGCGGGCTTCCCGCTGAATACGGCCGCCTAACCGGCGGCGCGATCGTCGCCGTCACGAAGAGCGGCTCCAACGAGTTCCATGGCGACGTGTTCGGCTACAAGGCCGGAGGTAGCCTGCTCTCGCGGCCGAGCTACCAGAGCCAGTTGCCGGCAACTTCGACCACCGTCGGCGACATCAGCCAGCAATACGACTATGGCGTCAACCTCGGCGGCTACATCATGAAGGACCGCCTCTGGTTCTTCGGAGCGTATGACCGCACGAAGGAAACGGATCAGAGCATCCGCATCAACACGCCGATTCTAGATTGCTTCACGAGCAACAACGCAACCGGCTGTGTGCCCGGTTTCGGCTTGGCGGTCGGTGGAAAGATTCCCAGCGACGTCAGCCGCGATTTGTACTCAGGCAAGCTGACATTCGCCATCACGCCGAGCCATCTGATCAACGCCTCGATCCTCGGCGATCCGTCGAAAACGAACGGGGCGGTCGCTGCGATTTCGGGAACGCCGAGCACTTTTCTGGGAACTCGCAATACGGGCGGCAATGACTACAACGGCGTTTACTCCGGAGTCTTTGGCACTCGCTGGAATGTGAACGCGGTCGTCGGACAGCATCGTGAGCGGAATGAGCTCAGCGGACCGGGAACCACCACATCACAGCTTCAGGATCAAACACATGTGCCCAATGTTCGCACCGGTGGATTCGTCGGCTTTGACAATTCGAAATACACGCTGAACGTCGGCAAGCTGGACGTCAGCTCCTTCTGGGGTCCTCACACGATCAAGATCGGCGCTGACGCAGAGCGCGTAAAAACCGTCGACAACCGCTTCTACGGCGGCGGCGACTGGATCCGCAAGATTTGCCGCGTGAAGCTGGTCGACAACGCGTGCCCGAATGACAACTTCTACTACAGGCACGAAGTATTTCTGAATGACCAGGCGCCTGGATTCAGCTTCACAGACACATCGACGTGGTTCGCGGCGGTGGCCAACCCACTCACCGTCGTCCCTCGTACGCAGAACAACGGCCTCTATCTGCAGGACTCATGGAAGGCGATGAGCAACCTGACGATTAACGCCGGCGTTCGCTATGAGACGCAGAAAGTCGGCGACCGTTTCGGCACATGGGTCATCGACCTGAAGAACAACTGGGCGCCACGCTTCGGAGCGATTTGGGATCCTGCGAACAACGGCCGCAGCAAGGTGTACGCGAACTTTGGCCGCTTCTATGAATCGATCCCGATGGACATCAACATCCGCGAGTTCGGTGGAGAGATCTCGCTCGACGTGAACAACTTCTCGCCGACGTCGCGCAACCTCACTCCAGATCCGGTGGCGGCACGGTGCCCGTCGATCCGAATCTGAAAGGGCAGTACGTTGACGAGTTCCTCGCCGGCTATGACTACGAGGTGATGTCCAACCTGGCGGTGGGCATCAAAGGCACGTACCGCAATCTAGGCCGTACCATCGAGGACATGCTCGTTCCGTCACAGAGCGATTACTTCGTCGCCAACCCCGGCAGCGGTCTCGGTGCCGAGGGCGGATTCCTCAATCCCGATCTAAGCGGCGAGACGGCGCCGGTGCCAAAGCCTACACGCAAGTACAAGGCGGTCGAACTACACGCGCAGAAGCGCTTCAGCAACAACTACCAGTTCTTCACCAGCTACGTGTGGTCGCGCCTGACCGGCAACTACGATGGAACGTATCAGGTCTCGACCGGTCAGCTCGACCCGAACATCAACTCGGCATATGACTACGCCGACTTCGAGATTAACAACGCCGGCGGCGGTCTGTTGAGCAACGATCGGACGCACACGTTCAAGTTCTACGGCAGCTACACGATCCCGACAGGAGTGGCGCACGGTCTGGAGCTTGGACTTCACACCTACTACTACTCCGGCACGCCGCTGACGGCGATGGGCTACGCTTCCAGCTATCGCAACTACGAGTACTACTACACTCGTCGCGGAACGCTCGGACGCGGGCCTGCCGATTACGAAGCGGACGTTCACGTCGGATACCCGATCGCTGTCGCGCGTGGTCACATCAACGTGCTGCTCGACGTGTTCAACATTCTGAACCGTCAGTCGAAGACGGCGCTCGACAACCGCTACAACCTCAGTTCCGATCCACCGTGCGCAGGAATTCCGGACAGCGCGTGCAATGGCGATGGCGGAATTCTGAACATTCCGGGATCGATCAATCCCGCGTTCACCATCACGAATCCGCGGGCGACGGCGACGAATCCCGACTTCCTAAGGGCGGGCACTTCCTTCACGCAGCCGCGCAGCATTCGGTTAGGCCTGCGCTTGTCGTACTAAGTCGTAGTAAATCGCGTTGTATCCTGAGGGCCCCGCACGGGGCCCTCGATTTTTTGTTGCCTACGCTAGAATCGTCGATGTGACATTTGCGGAGATCCTCGAATTACCTCCGAAGGAACGGCTTCAGCTTCTTGAAGCAATTTGGGACAGCCTTATCGAAACTCCCGAGGTAGTGCCCCTGACCGACGACATGCGTCAGGAACTCGATCGAAGGCTCGCTTCGTACTATCGTGATCGAACCACCGCGCGACCATGGGCCGAAATCAGGGCCGAACTGTTCGGCGGTAAGTGAGTCTCCCTCTTCTCATATCGCGCGAAGCGCGCAGTGACATCGTAGAGGCGATTGAATGGCTCGGCGAACAGTCCTCCGAGCTTCCATCGCGCTTTCGGCAATCGCCGGAACAAACATACGTCAGCATTCTCGAATATCCCGAAATGTATCCGACGATTCATCGGGAATTCCGCCGCGCATTGCTCCGACACTTTCCGTATGCCATTTTCTACGTCATAGAAGCAGATGCGATCGTCATCGTCGGTGTCGTGCATCAGGCACGGCATCCTTCGACTTGGCAGCGCAGAGGATAGGCGGAAGATCTCATGCGGAACCTCATTGTGTTCATCGCTGTCCTCGCCGCAATCCTTGCCGCCGCCTTTCTCTTCCGCGTACAGCCCTCCGGCACGGCGACAGTTTTTCGCAGCGGATCGCGCGTCATCGTCCGCACCACGCCGCTGTACGTGCGAGCGATCGGCGCCGCAAGCTGCCACGCTCCGATGATCGGCGATCGTCTCGTTTTCGAAGGCGATGTGCCGAATGATCAATTCACCACTCACATTCGATTCACGTACACCACGCCGCCATCCGTGCCTGCGAATTGGCCGGACGGCGACTGGTGTACCTCGCTCGCGACCCGCATTCGCGTGCCTGCGATGCCATTGCTCGATCTCCTCGATCACCGCCGCGAAAGCGGCGACCGCATTGCCGCGGCGATCGAGCAGGACCTTCGAGCTGCAGGAATTCTGGCGACCGTTTCCGCGCGCGTCGATCTGCCGCCCGGTTTCGAGCGGCTACGTCCCGTGGCCGAAGTCGCCCGGCGCGTGGAGAAAACGCGTCCAGTAATCTTCATCGGCCTCGACGGCGCCGACTGGCAGCTGCTCGACGGTTACATGGCCTCGGGAGCGATGCCGAATCTGAAGCGGCTGGTAACCGAGGGGATGAGGGGGCCGCTGGAAACGGAGTTGCCGCCGCTTTCGCCGCTGGTGTGGACGACGATCATGACCGGCGTTAGTCCGCTGCAGCATCAGATTCTGGACTTCACGCGCTTCAATCCGATCACGCACGAAAAGGAACCGATCACCAGCGATGAGCGGCGCGCGCCGGCGATCTGGAACATGCTCACGTATGGCGGCAAATCGTGCGCGCAATTCGGCCTGTGGGCGACATACGCGGCGGAACCGCTGCAGGCGATCAATGTTTCCGATCGATTGTTCACGTTTCTTTACTCGAATCCCGCTCCGGCTGTTGTGTATCCGCCGCAGAAGCAGTCGTGGGCTGAGCAGCGCGTTCACGATGCCGAGAAGGCCATCGACTTCGCGCGGATACGCGAATTCCTGCCGTCGGTGACCGATTCGGAGTTCGCTGCAAATCCGGCAAACCCATACGCAAATCCGGTGTCGGCGCTGCGGCGAATTCTTGTTGACACGGAGATTTACCGGCGACTGTCGCTCGACTATTTGCAGACCCATGTTCCCGATTTGACGATCGTCTACTTCGAAGGAACCGACACGATCGGCCACGAGTTCGCGCCGTTCGCGCCACCCAAACAGTCGCAAATCTCGCAAGCGGACTACGACCGCTACAGCGGCGTGCCGGAGAAATACTTTCGTTATATTGATACGGTAATCGGCGATTATTTCAAATTCGACGCAGTGATCGTTATCGCTTCGGATCACGGGTTTCGATGGACCGAAGGGCGGCCGGCGGAAGTCTCCAGCACTGCCACCGCCACCGCGGCGAAATGGCATCGCAACGAAGGGATTTTTGTCGTTTGGGGAGCGAAACCGCAGCCGCCAAAGGGCATTCGTGAAATCTGCCGCGTTCTTCGCGAGCTGACGGGCCTTCCGGAGCTCGATTACGCGCGCTACTTCCAGAGCGATGAAGACCTGGCAAAGCTTCGGGCGCTCGGCTACATCGGATCGAACGAGTCGACGCGATCCGCTGTCCCGCAAACGGACACGAAGACCGGAGGCGCGTACAACAACGCAGGGTTGATCCTGCGGAACGAGCATCGAATCGACGAGGCAATCGCGTCGTTCGAACATGCGATCGCGATCGAGCCGCACTACGCCTCGGCGATGTGGAACTTGAGCGAAACGCTGTTCGACGCGAATCGTGATTTCGATCGCGCCGACGCTCTGCTCATCAGCGCGATGCAAAATGGATTAGCGGATGCTGCGCGATTCATCATCCGGCGCTCAATCGCATACAAGAACGCGCGGAGCCTCCGGCTCCTCGAGGAGGCCGTCGCTGCATCGCCGAATGATCCCGAGCTGCACATCTTCCGCGGCCGCTATCGGATGGATCAACGTGATTGCGCTGGCGCGTTGTCAGATTTTCTCATCGCGGAGAAAGGCAACAATGCATTGGCGTTCGCTTCCGCCGGTCTCGCTCAGATGTGTCTGGGCGACCTCGGCGCTGCACAACAGAGCTTTGCGCATGCGCGCGAGCTCGATCCGACTTTGAAGCTG
>QHVY01000198.1:11448-11778 GCA_003223695.1 Acidobacteriota bacterium | reverse complement strand
ATCACGCCGCATTTGCGCGTCGTCGTGCATCGCGGCGAAGGTCGACTCGATGATCTGACGTACGTCCGGCGATAGATCCTCGGCGATCGAGTAGTGAATCCATTTTCCGTCGCGCGATGTGGTCACCAGTCGAGCGCGCCGCAACTGCGCCAGATGACGGGAGATCTTCGGCTGCGATTCGCCGAGAAGCTCGACGAAGTAACAGACGCAGACCGAACCGCCGCGCATCAGATTCAGCAGGCGTAGGCGCGTGCGATCGGAGAGGGCAGCGAAGACAGTCTCGAGCTTGGGCATCAGCGAACTGTAACATATCTGCCTTGACGGATATGT
>QHVY01000198.1:0-11443 GCA_003223695.1 Acidobacteriota bacterium | reverse complement strand
AAAGGACGTTTCCATGACAGACGTGATTGCCCTCAAGCCGCACATCTCCATCAATGTTCGCAACATCGAGAAGAGCATCGCCTTCTACCGCAGCATGCTCGGCATCGAGCCATCCAAGGTTCGCACGGGCTACGCGAAGTTCGACGTGCAGAACCCGCCGTTGAATCTTGCGCTCAACGAGGTGCCCACTCTCGCTGGCCCCGGCGCACTCTCTCACCTCGGCATCCAGGTCGGATCGACCGAGGATGTGCTTACGTATCGGGAGCGGTGGGAGAGCGCCGGCCTCATCACGCGAGATGAGATGAAAACCGACTGCTGCTACGCCACCCAGGACAAAACGTGGGTACATGACCCGGACGGCAACGAGTGGGAAGCATTCGTCGTCCTGCAGGACAACCTGCCGGAGACGGCAGGAGCGTCGGCGTGCTGTTCGCCCGCTGCCGGCAAATCGGCGTGCGGTTGATCAAATTTCAAATTTCAAATTTCGAATTTCAAATGAAGAATGAAGAATCCCGCAGGACGGGCGGATGTAAACCTGTGCTGCAAGTCGACCGACGGCGAGCGCGGCTGCGACTGAGATATACGGTCTGAGTTAGAGCGTCCAGTTCCTCTCGCGCCCTGCGGCCTCGAGCAACGTCTGATGCTTCAGGCAGTACGGCGTCCACGGTACCGCGTCGAGCCGCTTCTTTTCGATCGGCCCGTCGTCGATGAGACATTTCCCGAATGTGCCGTCGTCGATTCGGCGGAGGGCATCCTGCACCTGCTGCAGAATCATTGAATTGAGCTCGGCCTGCGTGAATTCAGAATCGACGGCGACGTCGGACACGCTCGCGTCACCGGCGTCGTGCGCGACATCGATCAATTCTCCGCGGCCGTTTTCGAGATCACGATCGGCACGCGCCTCGAGTTTCTTCTCCAGGTCGAGCAACCGCTTTTTGTATTGCTTCGGGTTGATCATGACCGTGAAGTATGTACCATCCTCCCGGTGGAGCTGCAACGTGTCGAGGTGCCTCCGTACTCGTTCTGGGTTCGACAAGAGGGCGCAGGCCCGCCGCTGGTGCTCATTCACGGCTTGGGTGGATCGTCGGATTGGTGGCGCCACAATTTCGATGCTCTAGCGGCGCACTATCGCATGTACGCCGTCGAGTTGATCGGATTCGGAAGGAATCAGAGCTTCCTTCGTCTCAACTTTCCGTTGCAGTTCAGCGAAATCGCATCACTCCTGGCACGCTGGATCGAATCGTCCATCGAGCAACCGGTGCATCTCGTCGGACACTCGATGGGAGGGCACGTCGCGGTCCACGTCGCAGCGCAGCGGCCCGACCTCGTGCGTTCACTCGTGCTTGTGAGCTCTACAGGAGTGCCCTTTCGAATGGCTCCCGCGGAGCACATCCGGAATCTTTTTTTTCCGCGAGGCTTGTTCGGCTTTCTCGTTGTGATGTTGCGCGACGCGTTTCGCGCCGGCCCCACTTCGATCACGCTCGCCTATGGGCAACTGCTGCGGGCCGACGCGCGGCCGCTGTTGCGCGCTCTCTCGATGCCGGTGCTGCTTGTGTGGGGCGACCATGATCCGCTCGTTCCGCTGGTGTACGCGAAGGCGATGCTGCGCGAGATTCCGAACGCGCGTCTCGAGGTCCTGAGTCACGCATCGCACATTCCGATGTGGGAAAACCCGGAGGCGTTCAATCGAACTCTCCTAACTTTCTTCTCCAACATTTCTGATGAAGAGCGCGGCGCTGCGGCCTCGATTTTTTCGTGGCCGATCAGTGGTTGGAACGGCGGAGTGGCGCATCGAGAAGCCGGCCCCCGGCGCGACCTCATTCTCATCCACGGCCTCGGCATGTCCAGTTCGTACTTCGTGAATTTCGCTGAGGCGATGTTTCATCGAGGCTGGTCGCCGATCGCGCCCGACCTCCGTGGCTTTGGAGAAAGCAGGGACGGTCCGGCGTTAGGCCCACTCGATCATGCGAAGGAGTTGGCGGTGTGGGCCGATGCAGTCGGAATTCGCAACGCAGTGTGGGTTGGGCATTCGATCGGATGCAACGTCGTCGCGCATCTCCGCGTCGAACGGCCGGATCTCGTGCGCAAGACGGTATGCATTGGTCCTTTGTGGTCACCACGTTCGATTGTGCGACTCATGGCGGATCTTCTCATCGATGCTTTTCGAGAGCCCCTCGCGCTTTTTCCGTTCGTCGTACGCGCATATTGGCGAGCAGGCCTGGCGCGTTGGTTTATGACGTTGCGGCGTTACGCTCCCGATCTGCGGAACAGTATTCCTGCCGATGTGATTTTGATTTCCGGCAACCGTGATCCTCTGCCAAACCGAGAAGCGATCAACGGATTGATCGAAGTGCCCGGCGCGCACGCTTGCCACTTCTCGTATCCGCATGAGACAGCCGAGGCGGTCACACGCGTAGTGTAGGGCACGGCGACGCCGTGCCGAATTTTCGTACGGGAGTGCGGCACGGCGCAGCCGGGCCCTACACTACTCAAAACGATGCTCCTGGGCGACCTGCTGCAATGGCTCAGCCTGGGCCAATACGGGAGTGCTCGTATCCCGAAGAGACAGCGAGGCGGTCACACGCGTAGTGTAGGGCACGGCAGCGCCGTGCCGAATTTTCGTACGGGAGTGCGGCACGGCGCAGCCGTGCCCTACACTACGCACTCGATGGGCGATGCTCCCGGGCGACCTGCTGCAGTGGCTCAGCCTGGGCCAGAAAAAACGGCACACTCGTCGTGGTCGAATCCGATCGATAGTGCCGTCGAGGCGAGATCGCTGTCATCTCTATTTCTTCTTCCGCGACGCGAGAAAATCAGCGGCAGTTGTCGGACCGTTGACGAACGTGTCCTCGTGCGAGGCGATGTATTGGCGGAAGCTCAGGAAGAAATCCGCGCCGGTGGGCAGTCCCAGCTTCTCCCAGGACGCCTTCAATGCGGCAGCTTTTTCAGGCGGTGTCTCTGCCGGCTGAATGAACATGAAATCCCAACTTGCGCCGTCACTGTGAACGTAGAGCTGCCGAGGCGGAAGACCGGCCATGCGGTTGGCTTCGTCGAATTTCGCGATCGCTTCGAGAAACGCCGTGTGCTGACCCGGCGCGATCCGGTAGATCTCGACAACCATCTTCGGCACTTCGGCGGCCACTGACAGCGATGCGATCAGAAAGAGAAACGCGAAAACGAATGCAATTTTTTTCATCGAAGTACGACCTCGCTTCGAGCGCTGCCTGCGCGCTCATGACTTGCTTTCACAGAAACAACAGCTCCGGCTGGTGCGGCAATGATCCAGTCGGCAACCGCGCGATCCGGCGTTCCCGGCGTGTATCCCCACCACGTCGCCGTCGATCGCTGACCGCTTCTTCCGTCGAGCTGACCGAGCGAGCGGCTCGCATCACCTTCGACAAGGCGAGCACCTGATGGCAGGGTCAGCTCGGCTGTGACGTTGCCGACATTTTGCTGATCGACGGCCTGCTGCGAACCGTTCGTCGGCAGCCAGCCGCTATTCTCGACGACCAATCGCACGCGCCAGAGACTCTCGCCAACCTTCTCCGCCGACAACGATCGAATCGAAATCCTCGGCGTCGCCAATCCCAGGTAGATGAGCCATTCGGTGTGCGGAGCGATTTCTTTCTCGAGGCGGTCGAAGGGGATGTTGTACCAATAGCGAACGAGATCGAATCCGCCGATCTCGACCGGTCCAAGCTGTGGATGATTGAACGGATGCCACGGCACGAATCCATCGCCGTGGAGCTCTTTGTCGCTCCAGCGCAGTAGCTTCATTTCGTCTTCAACCGAGTGAAATCCGAAGAGCCAGGCGGATTCGGTGGTGTTCTCGGTGGAGATGCCGGCGGCGCGAAGCGGATTCCAGAACTCGGTGATGAACGAGTAGATGCCGCGGCGGTTGTAGAGCCATCCGAATGCGCTCGGGATAAATGTCTCGCGACCTTCGCTGCGCAGGTCGAGATAGGACATCGCGCGATAACCGGTGAGCGCGGCTCCCTTTGCGGCGAGAGTCTCGTAAGCATGACGGTCAGTGGCTGGCACCTGTTCACCGACGTTTACCGGCGGAGTCAGAATGAGACCGCCGAAGGTGTGACATGTCACGTGGGCAACGATGTTAGGCCGCCGCGCGATTGCCGCAACATACGCGGCGACCTCGGGTTCTGAAGTCGGATATGGACCTGCCGTTTTGCTTACCGGCGCGGTTCCCTGATCGCCGGGAAAATTCGCGCCGAAGTCGAGCGGCTCACGCGGCGGGACATCGGCGATCGTCGTCCCGTTGTAGTCCGCAATCGTTCCCTCGGGCAGCACACGCCAGTAATCGCCGCCGGTCTCGTCTGGCGCACGCGGGACCATGAGGCGAGGATCGCCGGGATACTGCTTCCAGGGACCGTTCGGGTCGCGGTAGCGCATGAAGACTGCTCGGCCGTCACCATCGATATCGCGAGAGTAGATGCCCGGCTGCAGCGGGCCGTTAGGGTACGGACGATTGACAGAGCGGATGAATCGGCCCTGCACTAGCGTGGCCTCGACGCCGTCGGGCGTCATCCGTGGCAACACATAGATAGTGCGAGTATCGAGTAGACGCGTGACGCGCTCATCGCTGCCGTAGTCCTTGAGCAGCTTCCAGATGAAATGCAACGGCGCGACACCGCCGCTCCACTCAGTGGCGTGCATGTTTCCATCGATCACGAGCGCAGGCTTCTCGAGCGCCGCGCCGGTGGTTTTGTTCGTCAGCGTCACGAACCAGATCGGGCGGCCTTCGGGCGTCGTACCGATGCTCTCGATCTGCATGAGATTCGGTCGCGCGTCCGCCCACACGTGAAGGAGCTTCGTCAACTCGTCGTAGCGAAGGATGTGATCGAAGGGTAGGAGCGCGATCGGTTGCGCGTTCGCGGAGGTGCACAGGGCCAGCACGAGCAGAAACTTCTTCATGCCTGCTCCTTCGCTGCTTTCTCCAGAACGGGATGCATCCGCTTGAACTCAGCGCGCAAGTTGTCGGCGGTAAAAGCGGTGAAGCCGAAGACGAGACCCGGCCGCACCGGCGCGATCGCGTAGTGTGACAGCGCCGGAACATCGAACCCTGCTTCGGCCAATCGCTGCGACCACGCTGCGTCGTCGCTCCCGTGAGGCAGATAGCCGACGACGTTCATGCCGCCGTCCGTAGGCTCGAATGTTAGAGGCAGGTTCGCGCGCGCGAACAGGCGCAGGAAGAGCGCGTGGCGAGCCGCGTATTCGCGCCGGCAGCGACGAATGTGCGAGTAGAACGCGCCGCTCTCCAGAAAAAGCGCCAGAGTGGCTTGATCGAGCAGCGGGAGGTGATCGTCGCTTAGGTGTTTGAGCTCAATGAAAGAATCGAGCAGAGCGTCCGGCACAACGACGTATCCGAGACGGAGGGAGGGGAACAGAACTTTGCTGAATGTGCCCGTGTAAATGAGACGGTCGCTTCCGTCTAGGCTCTGCAAACTCGGAAGCGGCGCGGCGCCGTAGCGCAACTCGGAGTCGTAGTCGTCTTCGATGATCCACGACCGGTTGCGCGCTGCGAAGTCGAGCAACGCGAGCCGGCGCGCGAGCGAGAGTGACACGCCAGTTGGAAACTGACGCGACGGCGTGGTGTAGATGAGTGCGATCCTGCCGCTGCCCGCTTTCGGGAGGCGCAGCCCCTGCTCGTCGACGCGACCGGAAATGATGCGCGCGCCGGCGTTCGCCCACGCGAGGCGCGCCTCGACGTAGCCAGGATCTTCGACATAAACCTGATCGCGCGGCTTCAGTAACAACATCGCCAGGAGAAAGAGCGCCTGTTGAGATCCCGAGGTGATCACGACCTGATGAGAATCGCAGCGCACGCCGCGATGGTCGCGCAGATAGATGGCCACGTTCTCTCGCAGCTCCGGTAGACCGGCGATGCACGATGCCTGGTAATGCAGGATGTTGCGGCCTTCGCGACGCAACGCGCGTCCGCGCATCCGGTTCCACGTGAGCAGCGGAAAAAGTCCCACGTCCGGCTGGCAGGGACGGAACGGTCGCGGCGCGCTGACGTGAAAAAGTGCCGGCGCGGTGACTGATTTCGGCGCATTCTTCACGGGGCGCTTCGAGTCGCGCGGAATGGTGATCGATCGGCTGACGAAGATACCCGTGCGCGAGGCAGACTCCAGGTAGCCCTCGCTGATCAGACGCTCGTACGCGTAGACAGCAGTGTTGCGCGATACTTTGAGCTCGCTCGCCAGATCGCGTGTCGAGGGCAGTGAATCGCCCGGAGCGAGGTCGCCGCTTCGGATTCGCTCGCGAATTTGCCGCGCCAGTTGATCCTGCAGCGTCGGACGTGCCGAGCGGTCAATCCAAAGGCCGGATAAAGTTCGCATCGCTCTTTCTCAATCAGTTCGGCCGATGTTCGCTCGCCGTACAGCATCGCCGAGCTGGCGTTGCGATGCATCCCGCGATGCCAACAATCGATCGGCAACGGCCAGGGCATCTTTTCGCGGCTCGTCCTGTCCCAATTTGAACTTCGCCTCGAGGCGCTCGATCTCCAGCTCGAAGCCGGCGATCGACGGCAAACGCCGCGTGATCTCCGAGCGCGGCACTTCATCCATTCTCCAACCTCCAGCGATCGGTTGCTCCATCCGGTCATTCAGAATTTTTAATGTCGCTTCGAGCTCCGCGTCATCCTGCGCGCGGATGCGGCCGTAACAGTGAATGGCAATGTAGTAGTACGTGCCGGGCATGTCGCGATTCGGATACCACGACGGCGTGACGTAAGAGTAGGGACCGTGGAAAACGGCGAGCGTCGGCGCAGTCGCCGCAAAGAGCGCGACGGCGTGCTCGTTTGCGCGAGCGAGGTGCCCAAGGAGCGTACCAAATGGACCTTTGGTGCGATCGAGAAGCAGCGGAAGATTTGTCACCAGCGGTCCGTCGTCGCCGTTATTGACCAGCAGCGCCCAAAGGTTCTCGTCGATGATTTGATACGCCTGGTCCAGAGATTGAGGGCGCCAGCAGGGCCGCACAAACATGGGTTGCCCATTCTGCAGTCGGCGCTGGTCACAGTAAAGGCCCAGAAATGGAGACATCCATGAGTCCAGCCTGGCACCATCAATAGCTAAAAAACTGGCTCTTGCGGGATACCAACTCCGATGGGAGCATTGCTCGGCAATCAAGACATCGGGTGAAGGAGCTTGAGCATGAGATTCTCCATCACTGTTCTGCTGGCATGCATGCTTCCGGCGATCGCCATCGCGCAGAAGCCGGTTTCGTTCGTCGAGTCGTGCCGTCCGGATCCCGCGGCGCCACGCGTGTCGCTCTCCGGAAAAGTTGCTGATCCGAGCGGAGCGCCGCTGGTCGGCGCCAGCCTCGCGCTGCGTTGCGGGAACTTTCGCCAGGATGCTCGCACCACGGGCGATGGAACATATCGTCTCACCGCGCCGGCGGGTTCGTATCTGATCGAGGTCAACGCGCCGGGATTCGACATGGCGGCGGAGACCGTGCAGTTGACTCAGCCGCAGCAGCGAGACTTCACTCTGCAAACCGGCACGTACAGCAGCATCATCACTGTCACGGAGCCCGGCGGTTTCTTCGCCGGATCGTCGACGAGTGCGACGAAAACGGATGCGCCGCTCATCGAGATCCCGCAATCCGTATCCGTCGTGACGCAGGATCAACTGACTTCGCGCAATGTGCAGACGGTCAACGAGGCGATTCGCTACACAGGCGGTGTCGACGTCGACACGTACGGAACCGAGACCCGCTACGACTGGATCAACATCCGCGGCTTCGATCAGTCGACGTACGGCCTCTGTCGCGACAACTCCCGTTGGCAAAGCGGAAATGTCTCCGGCCAGATCGATCCGTACATGATTCAGGAGGTCGATATCGTCAAGGGTCCGAGCTCGGTCCTCTACGGTCAGAACCAGCCCGGCGGTCTCGTCAATCTGGTCACGAAACGGCCGCCGAGCCGGCCGCTTCGCGAGCTCGTTCTGAATTACGGGTCGTTTGATCGGCGCCAGGTCGCAGCGGACTTCGGCGGACCGTTAGATCCTGATGGCTCGCTGCGCTACCGGCTTACCGGGCTTTATCGTCGTAGCGACACCCAAGTGAAATTCGTTCCTGATGATCGTTGGTTCGTTGCACCCGGGCTGACTTGGAATCCCTCATCACAGATCACCTGGACGATCCTCGGCGACTATCAAAAGGATAAAACCGGCTGGAGTCAGTTCCTTCCGTCTCAGGGAACATTCAGACCGAATCCAAATGGGAAAATCCCGCGCGATACATTCACCGGCGAGCCGGGTTACGATTTCTTTCATCGCACGCAGTGGTCAGGCGGCAGCCTCTTCGAGGATCGCCTCAATGACACGTGGACAGTGCGCAACACGCTCCGCTACTCGAGTATCTATTACAACGGCAACACCGCGTTCGGAGGCGGGCTGCAGGACGATCTGCGGACGCTCAACCGATTCGCCTTCGGCAACTCCCTCGACCTCAAGCTCTTCACAATGGACACGAATGCTTCAATGAGGGCGAAAACAGGCATTGTTGAGCATTCCGTTCTCTTCGGTGTGGATTATTCGAAGTCGCGTTCGACGATCGTCAGCGGATTCGCAGTTGCGCCGTCGATCGACATCTTTCATCCCGTCTATGGCGCGGCGATTCCCGCTCTTTTCACTTACTACAACACACGCCAGCCGGTGTCGCTGTTAGGCCTCTATCTTCAGGACCACATGAAGATCGGCCCGCGATGGGTGCTCACGCTGGCGGGACGCCACGATTCGACGGATATCACCACCGACGACCGCATCGGAGGAACCAAGACGAAGCAGTCGCCAACCAAATTCACCGAACGCGTCGGTCTAACGTATCTGAGCGAAATTGGATTGGCGCCGTACGCGAGCTATTCGACGTCGTTCCTGCCGGTCACCGGTGTGAGCTTTTCCGGTCAACCATTCGTGCCGACGGAGGGCAAGCAGATTGAGGGCGGCGTGAAATATCAGCCGAAGGGCTCTAACAGCTTTCTGACCGCTGACGTCTTCCAGATCACGCAGACAAATGTTCAGGTGCCCGACCCTAACCATCCGTTCAACTCGGTGCAGCAGGGCGAGATTCGCTCTCGCGGCTACGAAGTGGAAGCCGTCGGCAACCTCGTTTCGACGCTCAACTTCAACGCCGCGTATTCGCATCTCGACCAGACGGTGACTCGCACCACTGATCCCACAGCGCTCGGAAAACGGCCACCGCTCGCACCGGACCAACTCTTTTCCGTTGCCGCGGAGTACACGCTGGTCGGCGGAGCGCTCGCCGGACTCGGATTTGGCGCAGGCGTCCGCTTCATCGGCTCGCGCGCGGGCGATGCGGCAAACACGATCGAGGTGCCGTCGTACACGCTGCTCGATGGGTCGGTGCGCTATCTGTGGCGCAACGTAGAGTTGCAGGTCAGCGGCACGAATCTCGCGGACAAAACTTACGTAGCGGTTTGCACATCGCCTTCGTACTGCAATTATGGACTGGCGAGAAAGGTGATCGCCACCGCGCGATATCACTTCTGATTCCGCCCGACATCCGCCGTTTCGTCGATGAAATGAGCGCCGCGTGGGCGCAGCACGGCGATTTATCCGCCAAGTCGCCTGTCGAGGCGCGGCGTATCGCCGAGGAGGTACGGGCCCCGTGGGCTCGAGGCGGGCCGAAGATCGCGGCGGCCGAGATGAACGTCGCCGGCGTTCGCATTCGCTGCTATGGCCACTGTCCGAACGCCGGGGAGCGCGCTCTCATCTATTTACATGGCGGCGGCTGGACGATGTTCAGTCTCGACACGCACGATCGGCTGATGCGCGAATATGCGTCGCGCGCCGGCATGATTGTCATCGGCGTCGATTACGCGCTGTCGCCGGAAGCGAAGTATCCCATCGCACTCGAGCAGGTCGTCAGCGTTGTCAAATTTTTCGGCGAACGCGGAGTGATTCTTGCGATCGGCGGCGATTCCGCGGGAGTAAACCTGGCCATTGCGGCATGCATTCAAGTTCGTGACGAGGGGCAGGGGAGACTCGTACGCGCCATGCTGCTGAACTACGGAGTCTTCGAGCGGTCATCGTCCGCGGAGGCACGCGAGCGCTTTGGCGGTTCGGGCAATATGCTAACGAGCGAAGAGATGGAGAGTTTCTGGCGCAACTATCTGCGCGACGATCGCGACGCGGAGGATCCTCTTGTCTGCCCGCTACGCGCCGATCTGCGCGGGTTGCCGCCCGCGCTTCTCGTCGTGCCGGAGTTCGATCTTCTCACCGAACAGAGCTTTCAACTTGCGGATCGCTTGCGAGCGGCAGGCGTCGCAACAGAGCTCAACCTCTATCGCGGCGCAGTTCATTCATTTCTTGAGGCGGTGTCGATCTCACCTCTCGCAGATCGCGCGCTCGAAGAAACGTCGGCTTGGCTGCGTACAATTGGGAAGGGGAAATGAAGGCGTCCCTGCTATTTCGAATCGCATCGGTGCTGCTCGTGCTCTTCGCGTTAGGCCACACATTCGGGTTTCTGCATTTCAAACCGCCGACGCCGGAAGGTCTCGCGGTACGCGATGCAATGAACAATGTTCACTTTCGCGTCGGAGGCGGGTCATTCAGTTACGGCGGCTTCTACATCGGGTTTGGCCTTTTCGTGACTGCGTATCTTCTGTTCTCTGCCGTACTCGCGTGGCAGATTTCCTCTATGACAATTCGAGCGCCTCAAGCAGTCACGAGCATCGGTTGGAGCTTGTTCGCCGTTCAATTGGCCAGCCTGGTACTGAGCTTGATTTATTTCTCTCTTCCGCCAGCTGTGTTCTCCGCCCTCATTGCGGTATGTCTTGGTGTAGGGACGTGGATGTCGCGTGGTTCCGCTCGGCAATAGTTCGCGAATAAATTGGAAAACTGCGTCCGCTGCGGCCGCCGTTGTCTTGCTCCTCATCTGGGCGCTGTGGCCATCGCCGTATTCGAAAGTCACGAACCTTCAGTCGCGCGGCACGAACGTCATCGCGTTCGGCGATTCTTTGACCGCCGGCTACGGCGCATCAGCAGGCGAAGATTATCCGTCGCGACTCTCGAGTCTCATCGGCATACAGGTTGTCAATGCCGGTGTGAGCGGAGACACGGCTGAAATGGCGCTGGCGCGAATTGAAAATGATGTGCTCTCTCACGATCCTCGCATCGTCATCGTCGGCCTCGGCGGCAACGATTTCCTGCGCGGCGTGGAGATCTCCACAACAGAAACAAACCTGCGAACCATAATTCATAAGATCCACGCCGGGGACGCGATGGTCATCCTCCTCGGATTCAATTTTCCGAGTCTGAGCGCCAACTACGAAAAGATGTATGAGCGAGTGGCCAGCGAAGAAGGATGCCTGCTCATTCCCCGCTTGTTGCGGGGCATCATCACTGATCCCTCGCTGAAGAGTGACGAGATCCATCCCAATGCGCGCGGATATCAGATCATG
>QHVY01000392.1:1638-4792 GCA_003223695.1 Acidobacteriota bacterium | reverse complement strand
ATGTGTGCTCCTTATGAATCGGAGACAGCGTATGTGACGTGTCAAGTGCCGAGCCGAACGTAGCGCCGGCTCTTAGCCGGCGCTGAGCCGACTGAGAGTGGGCTCTGAGCCGACTGAGAGTCGGCTCTACGTTCATTCGGCGTAAAAAACCAGCATGTAGCCATTCAGATCGCGAATGCTGAACTGCCGCCCTCCGTAAAACGGATCGTAGATGTCCTCCACAAACTCAACTCCTGTGCGGCCAGCCTGCGCCGCTTCCAGTTGGCGGGCTTTGAAAAGCTGGTACAGCTCATCGACGTTGTCCATGTAAAACCAAAGGCTGACGTTCTTCTCTCCTGGCTTGCCTTGCATGCCGAGCATGAATTGGGCTTTTCCAAACGACAACATCCCCCAATTGACGACGCCGTCGTCCTCGAATCGTCCGAGCTCTTTGAATCCCATCGACGTGTACCAGTCGAGCGTCGCCGCGATGTCCGGGACGCTGACTCCCGGAACGATCTTCCTCGTCGATTCCGCCAGCTTTGTGACGCGCTCCCGAAAGTTGGACGTGTCGACGCGCTTCGGCGCCTTCGCGCCGCCGGCCTTCAGGAGACGGATCGCCTCCTGATCGCCGCGCAGCATCGCAAACTCCAGCGCGGTCTGACCGCTCAAGTCTTTGGCGTCGACGTCGGCGGCGAGCTCGATCAGGATCTCGAGGATGTCGTAGCGCTTCCGGCCGATCGCGAGATGCAGCGGCGTTTGCCCTCGCTCGAATCGGGACATGCGCCGATCGAGCGCCGCCGGATTTTCCTCGACCACTTTCTCGATCAGAGCAAGATCACCGATGTTGATCGCCGAGAAAATATGATGGCGAGCACCGCGCTCGAGCAGAAGTGAAAGCACTTCCGCGCGATGGGCATTTTCATTCGTGGCCCAGCCGATGACGTCGAGATCATGCGCGTCACCGAAGCCATGCACGTCGCCGCCGGCGTCGAGCAGAGCGCGTACGATTTCGATGTTGCCGGCCGCTGCGGCCCAGTGCAGAGGGTACGTGTTGTCTCCGGCCTCGCGTGCGTTTGGATCCGCTCCATGCTCGAGCAGCAATCGCACGGCGTCCGCGTGACCGGCAGTGGCTGCAGCGTGTAGTCCAGTCCGGACATAGTGACCGCCATGAGCGCTGAAGGCGCGAACGAGAGCAGGATCTTTTGCGATCAGCGCACGCAGGTTCTCAACATCGCCTTTGACACAAGCTTCGAAAAAGTGCGCGACGTTTTTCTCCTGCCGTTTTTCGACTTCCACCTTCAGAGCGCGCCAACTGGTAAAGCCGTGATCGCGAGCGACGGCTAGTTGCGCCGCTGCAAGCTTGGCCCGAGGATTCGTACGCCGCAGCTCCTTCAGTTGATCCTTGGCGAGTTTTTTCAGAAATTCGAGCGAAGCGCGTTGCGGGAGTTTGGATTTCGACATAGACGCCTTCCTTCCGTTCAGCGCCCGGCGTCCGCGTCTTCGGGCTGGAAGTCAGGGTCTCTGACTGTCGAAAAGCAGTGAGGGTGGGTTCGACCCTTTACGCGGACCGTCTGCCGCCCTTTCGGCGGCGTGGATTTTACTGGAAACTACCGCAATGCGTAACGCCCGCTGGGCTCTCGCCGCCACGATCCTCGGCTCAACGATGGCATTCATCGACGGCACCGTCGTCAACGTGGCCTTGCCTGTGTTGCAGTCGGATCTTCACGCGACGATCAATGACGCGCAGTGGGTCGTGAATGCATATCTGCTCGTCCTCTCCTCCTTCATTCTTGTCGGCGGCTCCCTCGGCGACCGTTTTGGCCTCGTACGAGTCTTCGGGGCGGGCGTGGCCGTGTTCACGTGCGCATCGATCTGGTGTGGCCTCGCTCCGGACGTGCAACAACTGATGATCGCGCGCGCGGTCCAGGGCGTGGGCGCAGCTCTGCTCGTTCCCGGAAGTCTGGCGATCATCACCGCCGTCTATCCAGCCAAAGAGCGTGGAAAGGCGATCGGGACGTGGTCGGCGCTCACGGCGATCGGCGTCATCGGCGGACCGCTGTTAGGCGGCACGCTCGTGCAAACGATCTCGTGGCGCGCGGTTTTCTTCATCAACGTTCCAATTGCAATCGTTGTGCTGTGGATCATTCTCCGGCACATGCCCACGATTCGGGGCGAAGCTCACGGTTCGCTCGACTGGCTCGGCGCTTTTCTTGTGATTGCGGCGCTCGGCGCGATCACGTGGAGTCTGATCGAGGCGCCGGCGCATCGAGGCCCGCAAGTGATCATCGTGGCGCTGGCTGGCATCGTGTGCCTCGTGGCGTTCGTCGTCGTGGAATCGCGCGCGAAGCAGCCGCTCGTACCTTTGTTCCTTTTCCGCTCGCGTGCTTTCAGCGGTGCGAATGCCCTGACGCTTCTTCTTTATGCAGCGCTCAGTGGGGTGATGTTTCTTCTGCCCTTCGAACTGATTCAGATGCGCCATTACTCACCGTCCGAAGCGGGAGCAGCGTTCCTTCCGGTCGTGGCGACGATGTCCCTTCTGTCGCCATTGTCTGGCGCGCTCGCCGACCGGATCGGCGCGCGGCCGCTGCTGATTGCCGGACCGATCGTCGCCGGTGCCGGCTTCGCTCTCCTCGTGTTGTGCGAAAGCGGCACGTCATACTGGTCAGCATTCGCTCCCGGCCTCTTCGTGTTCGGACTCGGGATGGGCATCACAGTCGCGCCGCTGACGACGACCGTGATGACTTCGATCGACGATGAGCGCCACGCCGGTATCGCCTCGGGTGTCAACAATGCGATCGCACGCGCCGCAGGGTTGCTGGCGACCGCAGTTTTTGGCGCGGTCGCAGTGGTCGTTTTTTCCGGTGAGCTCGATCGGCAACTGGTCGCGCGTGGAGCATCGTCGCGATTGCGGCAGGCGATGGCCGCGCAGACGCTGCGACTCGCCAATGCCGCTGCACCTGGCGATACGGATGCGCGCACGCGCGCGATCGTCGAGCTGTCGATCCGATCCGCATTTCAGAAAGCATTCGCAGTCGACATGCTGGGCGGGGCGGCGCTGGCGATCATCAGCGCGGCCGGCGCGACGGTGATCGGGAGGACGTCTCGAAAACGTTAACGCGAAATTTCGAAGCGCAGAAACATCACGAGAGCATTTTTCCGGCTGCGCTCTGCG
>QHVY01000392.1:0-1539 GCA_003223695.1 Acidobacteriota bacterium | reverse complement strand
TTGGATGTTGTACTGGCCGCTGTCGCGCGCCGCTGCGACAGCGAGGCGTAACTCGTCCTGATCGCGGCTCTTGAACGGCGCTGTCATCACGACTCCTGTGCCGGCATAGCGCGCGAATCGGTCCGCGCGCGCATCGCCAACACCGAGCTCGCCGAATGCAGCCAGGCGGCGCGCTCCGTTTTCGTAGATCGTTTGATCTCCGAGAACGTAGATTCCACTGCTTTGTCCGGAGTTTGTGTAATGCCACGCGCCCAAACTCACCTTCGCTTTGTAGGGCGGCAGCGCGGCGAGTCGGCCGAGGCGAAAGCGAATGTCGCGCGGAGGCTCTCGGCCGGATGGACGGTAGAGATACGCGATCTCGCCGAGCACGAGACCATCGAACACAGCGGCGCGCATGACGACACTCTTCACCGGCCGATAGCCAATGCGAACCCCAAAAGTCGTGTTCGGATAGATTGAAGGGCCATTTCGACCGCTTTGCGAGAATTCAGGTCCGACACCGAACGAGCTGTTGAGAAACACCCCCGCGGACTGAAGACGATAGAACTCGCTGTTCAGATCGTATCGGCCGATGAGAATCGAGAGTTGCGAGTTGAAGAAATTCTGCTGCAGCCACGCTTCCTCGAGCCTCCATTGATTCGGTGCGGACAGGCTGCTCACGCCTTGAGCGTCGCCGGCGAAGTCGCTCGGCGAGCCGCCATGCTTGTTGAGGACCGCGACGAAGGCCGAGAGTCCGCTCATTCGTTGATAGGTCAATTGAAGACGAAGCGTGCCGAGGTACGTGCTGCCGCGGCGAAGGCCGCCGGCAATGTCATCGAATCCCGCGCCGTCGTACACGATGGACGGCTGGAGCGTCTGATCGGCGTTCGATTGGATCGCGATGAACAGGAGAGCGGCGACCGATGTCATGATGCGGCTCACTGGAGGAAATCATGTCACGCCAATCGCAAGTGCTCGCCGGGATCCTTCTGGTAGTTATTCCTACGGTCATGTACGGCGGCCTGACTCTGCTGACTGCTCTAACGAAAAATCAGCCGGGTTATAACGACAATCCGCTGCGTCACGATCTTTGGCGCGCAGGACATGCGCACGCGGGCGTCTATCTCATCCTGTCGCTGGTCATGCTTCGCTATGTCGATGAGGCGGCGCTTTCTTCGTTCTGGGCGTGGCTCGCCCGAACGGGCGTACCGATCGCGGCGATTCTCATTCCCGCCGCGTTTTTCCTCTCTGTCGTTTCTCCAACAGCGAAGAAGCCGAATGCCCTGATGAATCTCGCGTACGTCGGTGCGGTGTTTCTCGCGGGTGCTGTTCTAACGCTGGGAGTCGGCCTCATTCGCGCAGCAGTGAATCGCGCTCCATAGCCGGCCGGGGCGCATCGCGGAGCGCCGCCGGCAATTTGACTGCGCAGCAAGCTCGCAAGAGTGCGTTGCGATCGCGCCGCATCTGCGCGTCGTCGTGCATCGCGGCGAAAGTCGACTCGATGATCTGACGTACGTCCGGCGATAGATCCTCGGCGATCGAGTAGTGAATCCATTTTCC
>QHVY01000324.1 GCA_003223695.1 Acidobacteriota bacterium | reverse complement strand
TCATCGCCACTGGCCAATTGCCCAAGCCGACGTTTCGCTTCAATCGCGATTGGACTCAAATACTGCTGCTCACGAAAGACTTTGTCGAAATTCGCGACGCCCGCACCGGCGCAATGCAGCGCACAATCGCCGGGCATTTTGCGACAGCAAAATTTCTGCGCGACGGCCGCATCGCGGCGGTCGACGGCGCGCTTCGAATCTTTTCCGCTGACGGCGGTCCTTTGCGCGACATCCCTCTACCGAACATGAGAGTGGAATCGATCAACGACAGCGGTAACGGGCTGCTCGTTCTCGTTCGGCCGCGAAGCCGCTGCGCCATCGTCGATATCAGCCGCGGCGCAGTGCTGCGCATCGAAGAGGGTTTGCGTCCGACGTCGCCCGGCAACACGGGCCCGCAGCTCCTTTGCTACTCGCACGAGGGACTCGTCGCGTGGAATCCTGCGACGCGCGAGAGACGAATCATTTCGAAAGGATGGTAAGCAGCAGCGCCACCGCCGCCGGCGCTGCCTGCACCCAGACGATTGTCCGCTTCGCCGTGATCGCGCCGAAGATGCCGGCGATGATCACGCAGCTCAGAAAAAATACTGCCACCGGAAAGCCGGCGAAGAGACTCCAGACGAGTCCCGCGCCGAGAAACCCGTTGTAAAGCCCCTGATTCGCCGCGAGCGCCGCGGACGCTCTGGCCAGCTCGGGAGTGAGGCCGAATGTGCGACGGCCGAACGGTTTCGTCCAGAAGAACATCTCCAGCACCAGAAAACCGAAATGCTCGAACGCCACAAACGCGATGGCAATCGTCGCTGCGACTTTCATTCTTTGCTCACGGCGAGCGTCCAGACGTTCGCCGCGAATGCGCCGATCTGACACGCTCCACGAATCGCGCTCCAGAACGTGAAGCCGCGCATCGCCTCGCGGATCGCGATCTCGTCATCGCCCAGGTGGCGGACACGGAGCATGTTCGGTGCGGCCTTGACGGTCATCAGCAACCCTCCGATCGCGAGCGCGGCGGCGACTTTCGCAGGGCGGTTCTTTGGCGCAGCGACCGCCGTGGCAATCGAAAGGATTGTGTTGCCAATAGCGAGAGTTGGATAAAACGCCGCGCCGCGTATTGACAAGTCCGCGTGGCGGCTGTAATCCGCCCACGCTTTCGGACCGAGCTGATATAACGCCGGCGTTCCGACGAAAGCGCGATCGAGCGTGGCGCCGGCAAGAATGCCTCCGAATGCCGTTGCCGCGACTGCGAGTTTCTTCATCAAAACTGCTGCAGCACGCGCAGATCGTTTTCAAAAAGCGTGCGAATGTTCGGGATGTCGAACTTGATCATCGCCGCGCGATCGAGGCCGAAGCCGAACGCAAATCCGCTCCACTCGTCGGGATCGATTCCGACATTGCGCAGCACCTGCGGATGAATCATGCCGCTGCCGAGGATCTCCATCCAGCCGGTGAACGAACAGGTGTTGCACCCCTTGCCTCGGCAGAAGACGCATGACATGTCGACTTCCGCCGACGGCTCGGTGAAGGGGAAGTAGCTCGGGCGCATTCGCATTGCCAGGTCCGCGCCGAAGAGGCGCTTGATGAACTGCTCGAGCGTGGCCCGGAGATGTCCGATGTGAATGCCGCGATCGACGAGAAATCCTTCCGCCTGATGAAAGACGGGCGATTTGCGCATCGTGATCTCATCGCGCCGGTAGACACGGCCGCACGACAGCACTCGCAGCGGCGGCTTCCAACGCTCCATCGATCGAATCTGCACGTTCGAGGTGTGCGTGCGCAGCAGGAGCTGATCGACATCGAGAAAGAATGTGTCCTGCATGTCGCGCGCTGGATGATCTGGCGTGAAGTTGAGCGCCTCGAAGTTGTACCAATCCGTTTCCACTTCGGGCCCCGGATCGAGCGAGTAGCCCATCTCCAGGAAAATCTCCTCGAGCTCGCGCCGAACGATCGTGATCGGATGCAGGTGACCGAGGGGCGGGAGGCGGGCGGGGAGGGTGACGTCGAGGGGCCGCTGGCCCACCTGTTTTTGCGAGGCGACCTGCGCGGTTTTTTCGTCGAGCGTCGATTTGATGCGATCGCGCAACTTGTTCAGCGCATCGCCGACGGATCTCTTCTCTTCTTTCGGGACCTCTTTGAGTCGCTCGAAAAGGGCAGGAATGGCGCCCGCTTTTCGGCCGAAATAGCGCACGCGAACCTGGTCCAGCGCGGCCGGATCATTCGCTGCTGCTAAATCGCGGTCGAAGTCAGTGCCGGTTTTCGCGATGTCGTCGAGCACGACGACATCTTACTTCGCGGCGGCCTTCAGCTTGTCGAGCGCGCCGCGCGCGGTCTCGACGAACGCTGTGAACGCTGCGCTGTCGCGCACGGCGAGATCCGCGAGGATCTTGCGATCGACGGTCGCGCCGGCGGCCTTCAGGCCGGCCATGAACTTCGAGTACGAGATGCCGTTTGCGCGCGCGGCGGCATTGATGCGCGCGATCCACAGCTTACGGAAGTCGCCTTTGCGATCTTTACGCGCCGCGTAGGCGAAATTCAGTCCGCGCGCGACCTGCTCCTTGGCGATGCGGTGGCCGCGGGACTTCATCCCGAAGTAGCCCTTGGCCGCTTTCAGGATTTTGGCGCGACGATTTTTTCTCTTGGGACCGCGTTTAACTCTAGGCATTTGCTCCTCGTTTCGATTTTCGTGAGCGGGCGGGTCAGGAGTTGTAATGAACCTCGCCGCGCTCCTGATGAGGACTCAGGACTGAGGACTGAGGACTGAGGACTGAGTCCCACCCACTCAGTCCTCAGTCCTCAGTCCTCAGTCCTTTTACTCACAAGTACGGCACCATCTTCTTGACGGTTTTCCGATTCGCCTTCGAAACCTCGGTCTCGGAAGCGAGTGCCGCCTTGCGACCTGGGCGCTTCTTGGTGAGGATGTGCGAATGGAACGCGTGGTTGCGCTGCAGCTTTCCGCTGCCGCTCTTTTTGAACCGCTTGGCAGCGCCGCGGTGCGTCTTCAGTGCTAAACGCCACCCGCTATTTGTTCGGGGCGATCACGATCGTCATCCGGTTCCCCTGCACATCCGGATTGGCGCTCTCGGCTTCGCCATATTCCTTGATGTCAGTGAGCAGCCGGTCGAGCACGGCCCTGCCGAGCTCCATGTGGCTCATTTCGCGGCCGCGGAAGCGGATGGAGGCCTTCACCTTGTCGCCGTGCTGCAGGAAGCGCACGATGTTGTTCTTCTTGAATTCGAAATCGTGCTCGTCGATGCGCGGCCGGAACTGCACCTCTTTGACGACGATGACCTTCTGCTTCTTTTTCGCCTCGCTCTGTTTTTTCTTTTGCTGAAAAACGTACTTCCCGTAATCCATGATCTTGCAGACCGGCGGATTCGCCGTCGGCGAGATCTCGACGAGATCGAGGTCCTTCTCCCGGGCAAGGTCCTGCGCCTGCGGCAGAGGCACGATTCCCACCTGCTTGCCTTCGTGGTCGATCAACCGGACCTCGGCGGCCCGGATCATGTCGTTGATTCTGGATTGGGGTTCTGCTGGTTTACGGTCGAATCGCGATCCTCTACGTGGCGGGTAAATACTTGAATCCTCCTGTTGTTTCGAGCGCCCTAAGCTACGGACAAAGAATTACAAAGTCAAGGCGCGTGAATCGATTCGCTGCTTTGCCTCGGCGATGAATTGATCGATGCTCATCGAGCCCTGATCCCCGCCGCTTCGCTTGCGCAAACTGACGGCGCCAACCGAGGCTTCCTTCTCGCCGACGATCAGCATGTACGGCACCTTCTGCAATTGCGCCTGACGGATCTTCGCGCCCAGCTTCTCGTTGCTTTCATCCATTTCGACACGAAGCCCCGACGCTCTCAGCTTGCGCGCGACCTCGTTGCCGTAGTCGACGAATTTCTCGGAAAGCGGAAGCACAGCCGCTTGCACGGGTGCGAGCCACACGGGAAATGCGCCGGCGAAATGCTCGATGATGATGCCGATGAACCGCTCGAGCGACCCAAGAATTGCACGATGGATCATGACCGGCCGGTGCTCGGCGTTGTCCGCGCCGATGTACGTGAGCTGGAAGCGCTCAGGCTGTCCGTAGTCGAGCTGAACGGTTCCGAGCTGCCAGGGGCGGCCGATCGCATCGGTCACGTTGAAATCGAGCTTGGGTCCGTAGAAGGCGCCGTCGCCCGGATTGATCTGGTAAGGGAGGCCTTTTTTCTTCAGCGCCTCTTCCAGCGCAGTCTCCGCCGCGTCCCACATCGCATCAGTGCCGATTCGTTTTTCGGGACGAGTGGAAAGATTGATTTTGACGTCGGTGAAACCGAACACGTCGTAGATTTCTTTGATCAGGTTCAGCTCGCGAACGATCTCCGCGTGGATCTGATCCGGAGTGACGAACAAATGCGCGTCGTCCTGCGCGAACGATCGCACGCGCGCCAGGCCATGAGTCACCCCGGAGCGTTCGTAGCGATGTAGCCGCGCGAAGTTCGCGAGGCGGATCGGCAGATCGCGATAGGAACGCCTCTCCATGGCATAAATCTGAATGTCACCCGGACAGTTCATCGGCTTCAGCGCGTATTCACGCTCCTCGACCTCGGTGAAGAACATGTTCTCTTTGTAGTTCTCGTAATGACCTGAAATCTTGAACAGCTCCGTATCCCAGACGAGAGGAGTGACTACCTCGCTGTAGCCGTCCCGGCGGTAAAAACCACGCACGAAGTCAATGAGCTCGTTGTAGATCACCGCGCCCTTTGGCAGAAAGATCGGCATCGCCGGCGCCAGAGGCGAGAAGTGAACGAGCCCGAGCTCTTTTCCGAGCTTACGATGATCGCGCGCCTTCGCTTCTTCAATTCGCTTCAGGTAATCCTGAAGCTCTTTTTCGTCGGACCACGCGGTGCCGTAGATGCGCTGCAGCATTGCGTTGTGCTCGTCGCCGCGCCAATACGCGCCGGCAACTGATAGCAACTTGAATGCGCCCAGTTTTCCGGTAGACGGGACGTGAGGGCCGCGGCAGAGGTCGAACCATTCGCCCTGGCGATAGACGGACAGCGTTTCATTGCCGGGGATGCCTTTGATGATCTCGACTTTGTACTTCTCGCCGAGCTTGTCGAAGGTGTCGATGGCCTGCTCGCGGTTCCACTCTTCGCGGCGGATCGGAAGATCGCGCTTGGCAATCTCCGACATTTTTTCTTCGATACGCCGCAGGTCCTCGTCACTGAACGGGCGATCGGTGCCGAAGTCGTAATAGAAGCCGTTTTCGATGACCGGTCCGATGGTCACCTGAGTTCCGGGGAAGAGCTCCTGCACGGCCATGGCCATCAGATGCGCCGTCGAGTGACGGATCGTGTTGAGCCCCTCCGGAGTTTTTGGAGTGACGATCTCCACCTTCGCGCCGTTCGGCACTTTCGCGTAGACATCGACGACTTTCCCGTTCACCTTGCCGGCGATCGCGTCCTTCGCCAAACGCTTTCCG
>QHVY01000197.1:11537-12829 GCA_003223695.1 Acidobacteriota bacterium | reverse complement strand
GGCTTTGCGCCCCGCGGCCGCCCGAGTGCGAAAAACGTGGATTCGCGCACCGCCCCTACACACCGGTCCCTCGCTACGCTCGGGATGACAGTTTGGCCATCATGACGTGCTCATGGAGGTTCCGGTGATCGGCTTTGCGCCCCGCGGCCGCCTGAGTGCGAAAAACGTGGAATCGCGTACCGCCCCTCCACACCGGTCCCTCGCTACGCTCGGGATGACAGTTTGGCCATCATGACGTGCTCATGGAGGTTCCGGTGATCGGCTTTGCGCCCCGCGGCCGCCCGAGTGCGAAAAACGTCGATTCGCGTACCGCCCCCTCCACACCGGTCCCTCGCTACGCTCAGGATGACATCTAGGCCATCATGACGTGCTCCTCGCGGCCTCGCAGGTCCGAAAAAAGTGGAATCGCGCACCGCCCCTCCACACCGGTCCCTCGCTACGCTCGGGATGACAGTTTGGCCGTCATGACGCGCTCATAGAGATTCCGATAGATCGGCACCACGCGCGAGACGTTGAATTTTCCTTCCGCGGCCTCCCGTCCCGCCCGTCCCATCCGCTGTTGCAATTGCGAGTCCGAGAGAATTTCGATCGCCCGCGCGGACATCGAATCGACATCACCGACCGGCAGAAGATACCCATGCACGCCATTCTCGACGACTTCCGGCAGCCCGCCCGCACGCGTCGCGATCACTGGCACCTCCGAGGCCATCGCCTCCAGAGCCGCCATGCCGAACGACTCCGCCTCGGACGGCAGCAGAAACAGATCGCTCGCGCCAACGATCTCCTCCAGATTCGGAACATTGCCGAGGAAGAAAACATCGTCGCGGAGGTGATGTTCGCGGCAGAACGCCTCGGCCCGCGATCGATCGGGCCCGTCTCCGATCATGACCAACCGACTGGGAATCACGCGTGTGACACGCTCGAAGATACTGAGGACGTCCATGATTCGCTTCACGGGCCGGAAGTTCGAGACGTGGCAGATCAGCTTCTCGTTGGTGATGCCGAAAAGACTGCACGCGGATGTGTCGCGACGAAAACGTGACGGGTCGACGAAGTTCGGAATCACTTCGATCGGCTTCTCGGTGGAGAAATTTCTCGCCGTCTCATCGCGAAGCCACTCCGAAACAGCGGTAACGCCATCCGACACCTCGATGCCGAACTTCGTGATGGGCAGGTAGCTCTCATCGCGCCCGACGAGCGTGATATCTGTGCCGTGTAGCGTGGTGATCACTTTCAAGCGAGTCGAGCCGAGGATTTGCTTGGCCAGATGCGCGCTGATGGCGTGCGGAATC
>QHVY01000197.1:0-11508 GCA_003223695.1 Acidobacteriota bacterium | reverse complement strand
CGTCGCCAGTGCGAGCGTGTACGGCGGATACGGATCGAAAAGCGGATACGACGTCACTGTGACTTCGTGAAAATGCACTCGTTCGTGAAGGATGTTCAGCCGCGACGGCAACGCGTAGCTGATGAAGTGAATGTCATCGCCGCCCCGCGCGAGGGCGATGCCTAGTTCCGTCGCCACCACGCCGGAGCCGCCGAAAGTCGGATAACACGTGATGCCGATTCTCATCGCACCTCGCGGCCGCGGTACGCGGCGAACACGTCGTCGATCCGCGGCGGTTGTTTGGTCACGAACGCCTCCCCGTAACGCGCTCCGATCAGCGCACCAAAGTGTTTTCCTCGGGCTTCGATCATGTCCAGAAACCGCGCTTCGGCGATAAACGTTCGCGGTTCCTTCGATTTCGCGTTAAAGAACTGTGACTTGTAGGCGTGGATCGCCTTCATCTTCATTTCCCAGGTATCGGTCACGTCAATCACAAAGCTGAGTGGCGGCAGATAATTCTGGAGGTAGTAAACGACCGCCTGGGGACGGTGTGCTTCGCCGCGCGTTTTCAATTTTCGGAGGCCGGCGTAGAACGTCGCCTCCGGGATGAGGCGTCCGGCGCGCGCGTGATCGGGATGGCGCTCATCGGGCCACGGTGCAAAGACGATTTGCGGACGCCAACGCCGCACGATTTCGATGATCTGCAGCTCCTCGTCGCGTCCGGTGCGCAGGCCGCCGTCGCCGAAATCGAGCTGCTCCCGAAATGTGGCGCCGAGGATTTTCGCTGCGGCGCGAGATTCACGGAGGCGAAGCTGCGGTGTGCCGCGAGTTCCCATTTCGCCGCGCGTCAGGTCGACGATTCCCGCTCGCCGCCCCGCGCGAATCATGTTGACGATCGTGCCACCGCACGCGAGCTCGATGTCGTCGGCGTGCGCGGCAAAGAAAATTGCGTCGACGGATTTTTCCATCACGGACCGACGATCTTGAACGCCGGCGCGTCCGGCTCGATTTCATTCACCAGACGATCGAGAAGGACCTGACGATATTCGCACCACCACGGCAGCCACGCGACGATGCGGTCCTGCACGTGTTGATCGGGATAGAACGTCGAGGCCAACTCGCGCGCGGCGTGGAACCGCTCCTTGTCCTTGCGCACCAAGCCACGAATGGCGCGCTCGGTCAGCTTCTTGAAATGATATTCAACGTGCCCGATCGAACGATTGATCGAACGCGCGACTGCGTGATCGGCAGGCAGAGACAGGTCGCGAATTTTCTCGATGTCCTCTTTCAACTGCTTCTCCGCCTCGCTCGCGATCCGCCGGATCTCAGCGACACCTTTCTCGGCGTGACCCGAGGCGATCTGCTCCGGAGGCGCAAATACGTCGTGCGGTTGGATGTCGAAACGTGAGAAGTAGCGGACGATCTTTCGCGATGCGACGAGAACATGCGCGCGTAACATCACGCGGGGCATCGGCACATTCAGCAGCGGATGCAGCGGAGCCGCTTGTGCGTAGTACGAGACTTCCGCAGGGCCGCCAACGAAGACGTCGGGCCGTAGCACAAAATCCTGCAGCAGCGGGCGGGTGAGGGCGGACGTGGAAATCGATTCGGGATCGGGCAGGCGCGACGATTTCTGCAACAGCTCACGCTCGCCCTTCGAGTTAATGTTATACAGTAATGTGTACGATTCGCCGGAGCGCGGCATGATCTGCGGTGTATAGCCGGCGCGTTCGAGCTCGGCGGAACGATTGCCGACTGCGCTTTGGATCTCGTCCCAGCGCGCGGCAATCGCACGGAATAGCGGCGCGCCGGCGCGGCGCACCTCGGGCAGGAGCGCGTCGACGAGAACGAAACCGCTTCCCAGCGTCGTTGCCAGCAGCTCGGCGAACGAATCGGCGAATGTGATCCCCGGCCGCAGCCACTTTGGACGGCTGATGCCGAGTGTCTGCGTCAGTTGGTCGATGAGCGATTCCGGAATCGTCAGCCGGCCGACGACTTCGCGCGATTCGCCGCTCCGGGTCGCCTGCAGGTAAATGAGGTCGCGCTGCCGGTGCTCGTCGTGATTGGGAATCGCAATCGTGGCCACTTCCGCGAAATCGTGATCCTCGGTTGCCAGCCAGAAGAAGATCATCGCCGGCTTTTTGCTCTCGTGCTTCAGTTTCAGCAGCGTTGCGATCTTCGCGAGCGTGTACAGCGGGCCGCCGCCGAATCCAACCTGCTGGCCGGCGACGATCGTCTGCGTTTCGCCCGCCGCCCAGCGGCGAAGATCGTCGGCGACGTCGATGCCCCAGCGACGATTGGAGGTGATCAAAGCATCGAGCAGATCGGAGTCAACGGAACGGACGGCCGAGGGCGGCTGTCCGCCACGCGGGAGGAAGCGCTCGTCGCCAGCGAGCCAGTCGAGCACGAAGCGATTCATGCCCGGATAGCGATCGAGCGGAACGCGATAACACCCCGAGTCGCTCACAGTTGCGCGAGTTTGTCGGAAATCTCCCGTTCGTGCTCGCGTGCCCGGTCGAGTGTGGATTCGAGCGAAGCGATGAGCTGTCGGGCGCTGCCGAGGAGTGATTCGAGGTGCTCGCGGGAGCTGCCGTTAGCGCCGGAAGCAACCGCCGCTCCGAATGGATCCTCTTCAACGGCAACCGCAGCGCGTTTCACAAAGGTCGGCGCCTGCATGCCGACGGCAAGCTTTGGAGTTCCCGCCGACGCAGACGTGGCGCCGGCTTTCGCAGTGAGATCGGGCGCAGCCAGCTCCGGCTGTTCATGAAGAGTCGTATCGACGTTGTTTTTCAGATTTTCGAGAATGCGCGCGATTGCCGCGCGGAGAGTGGCCGTCACGCCAGCGCCATTGATCGCTGCCGCCTCGACCACCGGGATGTTTCCAGGTTGCAGATAGCGGTTCATCTCATCGACAGGATCGACGCCGGGCAAATCGCGTTTGTTGTACTGAAAGACGATGGCCACTTTTTCAGGATCGATTCGATTCAGCCGCAGATTTGTTTTCAGGTTTTCGAGGCTGTCCATGTTCGATTCGCGCATCGACGGCTGCGAATCGGCGACAAAAACGACGCCGTCCGCGCCGCGCAGAACGAGCTTGCGCGTGGCGTCGTAAAAGACCTGACCGGGAACCGTGTAGAGCTGGACGCGCACTTTCTGACCGCCGATCGTGCCGAGCTCCATCGGCATGAAGTCGAAAAAGAGCGTTCGATCGGTCTCCGTGGCCATGGAAATCATCTTGCCCTTGTTTTCGAGCTTCGGGTTGCCGTAAATCTTCTCGAGGTTGGTCGTTTTTCCGCACAGACCCGCGCCGTAATAGACCAGCTTGACCGTGACCTCGTTCAACGCTTTGTTGACCAACACCATTGAAGGACCTCCTGGACCGCGGGACCGTTTAGCTTAGCACTGCATTAGAATCGACGCATGGCTCGCAAAGAATTACTGACCAAAATCTGCACGCAGCAGATCGTCGGCGTGGTACGCGAGGACTCGGCCGAAGCCGCTGCGGCGGTGGCCGATGCATACGCGCAAAACGGCATTCGCATCATCGAAGTGACGCTGACGACGCCCGATGCGTTCGAACTGATGTCCACGATCTCGCGGCGTTACGCGGGCGATGATGTGACCGTCGCCGCCGGGACCGTGCGCAGCTCGAATGATGCCGCGCTGGCGCGGCGCGCCGGAGCGGAAATCATCGTCTCGCCGCACACGGACGTTCGGGTGATCGAGTACGCAGTGGAGAACGAGATGCTTATGATCGCCGGAGCTGCCACGCCGACGGAAATCATTCGCGCGTGGGAAGCGGGGTGCGACATCGTCAAGATTTTTCCCGCGCCGCAGCTCGGCGGTCCCGATTACGTCCGCGCCATTCGAGGGCCGATTCGCGACGTGCCGATGCTTGCCGGGGGACCGATCTCGCTCGACGCCATCGAGCCCTATCTCGACGCCGGTTGCGTCGCCGTAAATCTTGGCCTTTCGCTGGCCGTTCCTGAGCTGGTGCGCGCGAAACAATGGGATGAGATCGGCCGCCGCGTGATCCTGGCGACGTCAATCGTGCAGTCGAGAAAAATGATCGCCCCCGCAGAGTCGGCGTACATCCATTAATTTTTCATGCTGATCGACATCTCTCCGGTCGTTGACGACTCCATTCACGTCTGGCCTGGCGATACGCCATTCGTGCACAAGGTGAACACCGACATGCATGCCGGCGCGAATCTGACTCTGTCGGAGATCCGCACGACCGTGCACGTTGGAGCGCACGCCGATGCGCCGCGCCACTACGTCACCGACGGCATTGATATCGCGACGCGCCGGCTGGACTACTACGTCGGTCGCTGCGTGGTGCTGCACATTCGCGTGCGCCGCGGCGAGCGCATCACGCCCGAACACCTCGAGGGCAAAGTGCTGTCCGCGCCGCGAGTGCTGTTGCGCACCGGGACATTTCCCGATCCGCGAAACTGGAACAACGATTTCGCCAGTCTCTCGCCGGCGCTGATCGATGACTTCTACCAGCACGGCGTCATGCTCATCGGAATCGACACGCCCTCCGTCGATCCGTTCGACTCAAAAGCGCTCGAGGCGCATCAGGCGTTCGCGCGCAACGACATGGCCATGCTCGAGGGACTCGTGCTCGATCATGTCGAAGAAGGCGAATACGAGTTGATCGCGCCCCCGCTGCGGCTTCGAGGGGCGGATGCCAGCCCCGTTCGTGCCGTCCTGCGCACGTTTTAAGCATCCGCAGGAGGCGCCAATGAAATTTTGGGTCATCGTACTTTTTGTCTGCACGCCGTTGGTAGGCGCAGATGTCGTTCAGCCACCGGTTCCCGCGCCGCAGCTTTTGATTCCGGCGGCGGGAAACACCGCCGGCGCATCGGGCACCTTCTTCCGATCGGACATCACGTTGGTGAATTTCGCCAATCACGATCAAATCGTGCGTCTGCAGTGGTTGCCGCAGGGAATCAGCAGTAGCGCATCGAAAATGATCACACTGTCTGCACAAGGATGGATTCGCTCGCTCGATTTCGTCGGCGACTATCTCGGCCAAACCGGTCTTGGCGCGATCGTGATTACGGGAATCACGAGCGCCGGTGATATCGATCCGACTGCGGCATTGTTTGCCACGACACGAATCTGGACGTTGCAACCAGGATCGTCCGCGACAACTTCACAGACTTTTCCGGCGGTACCGGTCGCGAGCATCAATTCGCCTAGCGCGGCCCTTTTCGGAGTCGGCGGTAAGGGCAACTACCGAGAGAACATCGGTATCGTGAATCTCGACCCGATCAACGCGCAGACTTTTGAGGTCGGCAATCCACTATCGGGTCCTATCCCTTTTGCTCCACTTGTGATCACAGTCCCTCCGATGCCGATGCAGCAGACTCTGCTCGGGAGCGGAGACAACACATTCGGCGTTTTAGAACTGATCATTGTAAACGTGACAGACTCGGCGACGCGCTCCAATTCATGGGTCGCATACGGCTCGACCGTCGACAACTTCAGCGGCGATGCGTGGTCAGAACTGGCGGTCGTCGGTGCGCCTACGTTCTGTTGCGCGCCGATTGGGTAGCAGTGGCACGCGAAGAGCAGTGAACGCCTTCGGAGACGACTATGAAATCATCACTCATTATCATCACTATTTTCTGTGTGACCGCACTGTCTGCGGCGCAAATTCACAACAACTCGGTGGTTCTGCCGCTCACGGCGGCGCCGCAGCTTCTGATTCCCGTCGCCGGCAGCACGCCGGGCGCGAATGGCACGTTCTTCCGCTCCGACATCGCGATGTTCAACTTTGCTTCACACGATCAGATGGTGAAGCTGCGGTGGCTGCCGGGTAGCGGCGGAACCTCTGCGACTTCGACAATCGCGATAAAAGCGCAGAGCGGGATTCGCTCCGCCGACTTTGTCGCTAGCATCCTCGGTCAATCCGGACTCGGCTCGATTCTCGTTACCGGAGTCAATAGCGACGGCACCGCGGACGTCACCGCGCGCCTCTACGTCAGCTCACGCGTTTGGACGCGAGAGCCGGGCACCGATGGGACGACGTCACAGAGTCTGCCGGCGATCCCTACGAGCGCTGTGAATATGCAAGCCGCCGCACTTTTTGCAGCAGGAGGCGCTGACAATCCGGCGAACTACCGCGTGAACGTGGGCATCGTGAATCTCGATCCGAACAATATGCAAACCTTCGCTGTCAGTCTTCCGACTGCAAGCGGAAGTACGAGTCTGTTCATTGTCGCCGTGCCGGCGATGTCGATGCAGCAGATTGGATTGGGCAGCGGGGTTTCATCCACGCAGCAAATCAACATTCAAAACGTCACCGGCGGAGCGACGCAATCGAACTCCTGGATCGCGTACGGATCGACTGTGGATAACATCACCGGCGACGCGTGGTCAGAGCTCGCTCTCGCCGGAGTCACCGGGCAGTAATCACGATGCATGCGACGTGAGCTGCGTTCTTCGTGTGCGCGAGCGCTGCCGCCGGCGTGATTTCGCCGCTGGTGTCCGCGTCGCAACTGTTCGTGCCCGCGGCCTGCAGCACCCGGGTACCACCATGCGCAGAGGTGTGCCCTCACACGCTCCGCGGACGAGCGGGAGACGCGTGGTCGGAGCTCGCGGCCGCCGGAACGACGGCGCAGTAATCGCATCGCATTCGGCAGAGGGTGCCGAATGCGATCTTTCTGCGCTGCTGCTTTTCTCGTCTGCTCCACTGCGTTTGCCGGAGTCGTTCAGCCGCTGCAGTCCGCGCCGCAATTGCTCATTCCCGCCGCAGGCAGCACTCCGGGCGTGAACGGCACGTTCTGGCGGTCAGACATCGCCATTGCGAACTTCAATGACCGCCAGCAACTCGTTCGCTTGCAGTGGCTGCCGCAGGGCGCGTCGTCGACGTTCAGTAAGACGATTACCCTCGAGCACTTAAGTTTCGTCCGCTCGAACGATTTCGTCGCCGAGATCCTCAATCAATCCGGACTCGGTGCGATTCTGGTCAGCGGCGTGACGAGTGCCGGAGATCCCGATCCCACGGCTGCGCTGTACGCTCAGTCGCGAATCTGGACGCCGCAACCCGGCAGCAGCGGCACGATGTCGCAGAGCCTTCCCGCGATTCCGACGAGCACCCTCAACACACCGGACGCGATGGTGATGTTTCCTGGCGTTCTGGGCTCGGGCAAATACCGGCTCAACGTAGGGATCGTCAACCTCGACCCAATGAACGCACAGATCATCAACATCGTCATCTCGTTTGGCCCTCTGAACTACTTCACCGTGAACGTGACCGTGCCACCGATGGGAATGCAGCAAGCCTCGCTTGGTTCCGGCTTTTTCTTTCCAGAGATGCCGATGACGAATGTTACGGACGCTCTGACAAAGACGAACAAGTGGGTGGCGTACGTCTCCACGATCGACAACGTCACGGGAGACGCGTGGGCGGACCTTGCGGTGGCAGGCGCACCGCTGCTCAACTTTGCGATACCGATCGGGAAAAACTAGATGACCGCGGCTTTTCGCTCGAGCAGGTAAGCTTCGAGGCTCTCGACCGCTTGCGGCGGGCTGAAGAGATAGCCTTGGATGTAGTCGCACTTCTGTTTCAGCAGAAACGCGAACTGCTCCTCCGTCTCCACGCCCTCGCCAATGACTCGCAGATCGAGGCTGTGAGCCATCGCGATGACCGCCGTGGCGATGGCCGCATCGCTCGGGTCGGTGGTGATGTCGCGGACGAATGACTGGTCGAGCTTCAGCGTGTCGATCGGAAATCGCTTGAGGTAACTGAGCGATGAATAGCCAGTGCCGAAATCGTCCATCGCGATGCGCACGCCGAGGGCTTTGAGCTCGCGGAGTGTGTAGATGGTGTTCTCCGCGTTCTGCATCGCGCTGCTCTCTGTGATTTCGAGCTCGAGATATCGCGGCGCAAGGCCGGTCTCCTCGAGGACCTCGGCGATTTGCTCGGTGAAATTTGGTTGCTGGAACTGACGCGCGGAGAGGTTGACGGCAACGGTCAACTCCGGATCGATTCGCTTGTGCCACAGCTTTATCTGCTTGCACGCGGTGCGCAGTACCCATTCTCCGATCGGAATGATCAGCCCTGACGTCTCGGCCACTGGAATGAAGTGCGCGGGCGAAATCAGCCCTCTCTCCGGATGACGCCAACGGATCAGCGCTTCGACGCCGACGACATTTTTCGTCTTCATATCCGCCACCGGCTGGTAATACAGCACGAGCTCGCGATGACTGAGCGCTTTGCGCAACATGTTCTCCAGCGCCAGCCGCTCGAGCGCGCGGGCGTTCATCGCCGGCGTGTAGAGCTGATAATTGTCGCGACCCTGATCCTTCGCGCGATACATCGCCGTGTCGGCGTTGCGCACCAGCGTCTCTGGATCGGTGCCGTCATCCGGATAGACGCTGATGCCGACGCTGGTCGTGACGAACAGCTCGTGATCGAGGATGGAGAACGGAATCTTCAGCGTCTCGATGATCTTCTGGGCGATCTTCGCCGCATCCTCGACATGATCGATCCTCGGGATGAGCAGCGTGAACTCGTCGCCGCCGAGTCGCGCGACGGTATCGCCTTCGCGGATGCAGCGGTGGATCCGCTCGGCGACCGCTTTGAGCAGACCGTCGCCTGTCGAGTGGCCGAGCGAGTCGTTGATGTCTTTGAAACGATCGAGATCAAGGAAGAACACGGCGAGCTTCTGGTTCGAGCGGCTCGCCTGTGCGACGGACATGATCAGGCGGTCCATGAACAGCGGCCGGTTCGGCAATCCTGTGAGCGCATCGTGATATGCGAGATGCTCCATCTCGACCGTGGCCAGCTCGGACGCCTCGCGCTCGTCTTCGAGCAGACACGCGATCATCGACATTCCGGTGACCGCTTGCAGCAGGAATGCGATGTAACCGAGGTAGATCGTGCCGGCGGACTGGGCGAAGAATCGCCATCCCACGCTCACGCCAACCTGATACGCCTGCTGCAACGCATAAAGCAGGAGAGCCGCGGAGAACATCGTGAAACCGACGCCGCGGCGCCGTTTGCGAACCTGCCAGAACGCGACGCTCGAAGCGAGGTACGCGATGCTGGCGATCAGCGAACGGATGCCCACTCGCACGAAATAGCGGGTGCTGGAAACAGAATCCGGGCCGATGAATAGCAGCGCGGTGATGACGCCGAACAGCGCAACCGCACCGAGCGTGCGCCAGTAAACGCGGATGCGCACCGGGCGCCGCCGCAGCAGCTCGAAAATCCCGAACAGCAGCCAGGCGATGTTCGTGTATCCGAAGACGCCGGACAGGATCGCTGTGAGGATTCGCACCGGATGCGACGAGGCAACGTTGTAACCGACGCCGAGGGCAATGCCGATCGATGTCGTGACGTAGTACGCCGCAAGTGCGGTCCAGCTCAGCGTCCAGTGGCGGAGGTAGTCTTTTTTGTACTGCCGCAGGAAGCCGAGCAGTAGCACCGCCATGACGATCGCTGTGACTGTTTGCGCCGTCGATGTGATGACGGTGACGAGATTGAATTCGGGCATTTAGACCTCGCCGATTGTGCGCCGAGCAGGAGGGGAACGCAATGTGATGGCCGCTACAAAAATCGCGAATAGATGCTGATCAGTCGCTCAGCCGCTCGCGCATACGCGAACTCGTTGGAGCGTCGGACAACGTCTGAGCGCAGCTCATCGAGCTTGTCGACGCGCGCGAGCAAACACGCGGATAGTTGCTCCGGCGTGGCATCGGGCGCGATGAGTGATTCGTCGATGAGCGCGTGCATTCCCGGCAGCGGCGCGGTAATCGGCACTGTGCCGCAGGCCATCGCTTCGATCACACCGCGGTGGCCTTCATCAGAGCCTTTCGCGGCGAAGAGAAGAAAATCGGCGGCGCGATAGTGATCGGCAAGATCCTCTTCGTGATAGCCGGCCCAGATCGGATCGACGTTCAATTCGCGGCTCAAAGTTTCGAGCGACTCTCGATAATCGCCGTGGCCGATGATCATCAGCCGCGCATTCGACATGCGCTTGCGAATTGCGGCAAACGTTTGCAGGACGAGCTCGAAGCCGCGGCCGGGAGCCAATTTTCCGATCGCGGCGATGAGCAGCTCGTCACGCGAGATGCCGTATTTTTCGCGGACATCGCTGCCATCGGGCCGGAACTCGCGATCATCGACCGGCGGCGGCGTGAACAGCGGCGCGCGATTGCGAATCGCCGCTGCGTCGCGAAATTCGTCGTTGATCACGCAGACGACATCCGTTCGCACGAGCATCATCTTCGTGAACGGATCAGAGCGAATGACGCGCCGTGAGTGAAACGTTCTGGCGATGCTGTTGCGCCAGTTCCGCGTCGCGAAACGCGCCAGCCAGTGGTCGTAAGTCAAGTGCGCGTGGACGAAATCGAAGCCGTGATGATCGAGAAGGTTCTCGATTGCGCTCGCCGACTCAATGAAGGAAAACGGATTCTGCGCTTTGGCAATGATTGGATGCGTGAAGTCGAGCCGTCCGATCTTCGCCTGAAGCTTGTACCCGCCGACGTATGCGTAGTGCGCGTCGACCCCCGCCTCGCGTAACGCGGCCACTTCGGCGAATGCGGGCGCTGCTGCGCCGGTCCAGCGATTGCCGGCGGCCAGGTGGAGAATTTTCATGCGTCGCTAGATTACGGTAGTTCACCACAGAGGAGACGGAGAGCACGGAGACATCTCCGTCCTCTCCGTGCTCTCTGTGGTGAAACGTTTTGATAGACTCGCGGCAGATGATTGATTCCGAACTACTCGAGATTCTTGCTTGCCCGCTCGACAAAGAAGAGGTCAAGCCGGTCTCGCTCTCCGAGAGCCGCCGCAAGGCGGTGCGCGACAAATTTCGGGAAAAGTTCCGTGGCGAGGAGCCCGTCGTTGAACAGGGACTGCAATGCGTGAAGTGTCACCGCGTCTATCCGATCGTCAGCGACATTCCGGTGATGCTCGTCGAAGAAGCGTTTGAGGAAGCGTGACGTGGCTGAAGCGCCGGCTCTCGCTGCCTGACGAGACGCCAACCGCGGTCGCTCTCGCCATCGCGTTCTACTGCAGTCACCTCATTTGCTCGGGATGGGTCGCGTCGTCGGAGTGCTTCGTCGCATTTTCGCTGATGGCGTTTCTCTGGGCCCTCTATCGAAAACAGATAGCATTATCATCACATATTATTTATTTTCCGCTTGCCGTGTACGGAATCGACTCGACGGTATCGGCCCTCGTCGCGCCGCGCGAGATCCACTCATTCGGCGAGAATGCGCTCTGGCTGAAGATGGCGCTGTTTCCAGTCGCGCTGATCTTGTTTCGGCAGGTGCCGCGCGCCCGTGATCTTGCTCTGCGCGCGCTGCTGATCTTCGGCGTTTTCTCGGCGAGTTACGGACTGTTTCAGTACTTCGTTCTCGCGCAGGGAGATCTCGAACATCGCATCACCGGTCCCACCGCGCATGTGATGACGCTCTCCGGCCTGCTTCTTCCGGCATCGCTGCTCTTTCTCATCTTGTGGATTCACGATCGCCCAAATCTCTGGTTACTCGGTGGCACGCTGATCGTCA
>QHVY01000323.1 GCA_003223695.1 Acidobacteriota bacterium | reverse complement strand
CGTGCGATCCCGAACTGTTGATCGCCGATGAGCCGACGACGGCGCTCGACGTGACGATTCAGGCGCAGATCATGGAGCTTCTTGCATCGCTGCAGAAGCGGCTTGGGCTTGCGATTCTCCTGATTACGCACGATCTCGGAGTCGTCGCTGAATTCTGCGAGCGCATCATCGTCATGTACACCGGACGCATCGTCGAAGAGTCGCCGGTGCGCGAGCTCTTCGCAAATCCGGCGCACCCGTACACGCGCGGACTGCTCAAATCACTGCCGAGCGTTGCGGGGACCGAGGCGCGGCTGCCGACGATCAAGGGCATGGTTCCGCCGCTCACCGCGCTGCCATCGGGATGCAAGTTCAATCCCCGCTGTCCCGACGTGATGCCCATCTGCCTCGGCAATGAGCCTGCGAGAATAATTGTGGGGGAGGGACACGACGCGCGGTGCTACTTGCACGGCGATTTGGCGGATCCGGAAAGGATTGGGCAGTGAATTTCAAATTTCAAATTTCAAATGAAAAATTGAAAAGCGTGACGCACGCAAGTCATTTTTCATTTTTCATTCGAAATTTGAAATTTTTAATTTCAGGGGCGGACGATGGCCGTTGAGCAATTGGCCCCCCAAGTTACACCAGTCGTTCCCGCTGGCACTGGCGAGTCGCTGTTGGTCGTCCGCGATCTCCGAAAATATTTTCCGGTGAAGCGCGGCGTGCTTGCGCGCGTCGTCGCTCAAGTAAAAGCTGTCGACGGTGTCACGTTCGCGGTCTCGCGCGGCGAGACGCTCGGACTGGTGGGCGAATCGGGATCGGGTAAAACGACCGTCGGCCGTTGCATTCTTCGATTGATCGAGCCGACATCGGGCTCCATCGCATTCGGCGGCGTCGACGTGCTGCAACTCGGATCCGGGTATGCCTCGCTGAATCCGAGAATGACAGTGGGGACGATCGTTTCAGAGCCGCTGATCATTCACGGCGGGATGAACAACAGCGAGCGTGCGGACCGCGTCGCCGAATTGCTCGAGAAGGTCGGCCTCAGTCCCGAATATCGCAAGCGGTATCCGCACGAATTTTCCGGCGGGCAGCGTCAGCGCATCGGCGTGGCGCGCGCGCTGGCCACGAATCCGAAGTTTCTCGTGCTCGATGAGCCGGTCTCTGCGCTCGATGTCTCTGTGCAGGCGCAGGTGGTCAACCTGCTGCAGGATCTCCAGGAAGAGCTGCAATTAACGTATCTATTTATCGCACATGATTTATCGGTCGTCGAACACATTTCCACGCGCGTGGCCGTCATGTACCTCGGCAAAATCATGGAGGTGGCGGACCGCCGCGATCTGTACGCTGATCCTTTGCACCCATACACGAAGGCGCTGTTGTCGGCGGTTCCGATCCCGGATCCCACCGTTCACAAAACGCGCATTCTTCTCAAAGGTGACATTCCGACGCCGCTGAATCCTCCGACGGGCTGCGTTTTTCACACGCGTTGTCCGATCGCCCAGTTCCCGATCTGCAAAGATGTCGTGCCGCCGCTGATCGAGTACAAGCCGCGCCACTTCGCAGCTTGCCACTTCGCCGGAGCGCCGGTGCCCGCAGAAGCGTCTTCGACAAACTCCGCTGCCGCGCGTATCTGATTTTGTCCTGTGCCGTTAGAATGCACGGGCCCATTTGGTGTCCCCGAAACTCAAAGCTCATCATTTCGTAATAGATGCGTGTCCAGGAGGGATTTAATGACCGTAGTTCGACGGTTCTTCGCGGTGATTTGCGCACTGAGCGCAATGACTCTCGCCGCGCAGACCAGACCCACACAGACGCCGGCACCCACTCCGACTCCACAAGTCGCGCCGACAACTGAGCCGGTGACCGCGGCGGTCACCGCGGATACTGACAAAGATTTGACGAACCCGCGTGCGCTGCGCCTGTCGCTCGACGATGCTCTGAAAACATCCGTCGAGCGCAACATCGGCATTTCACTCGAACGCTACACATTTCTCGAAGCCGGCGAGAGCCTCCGCGGCTCGTACGGAATCTATGATTGGCTCGCGACCGCAGACCTCCAGCACCAGAACAACCGCACGCCCACGACTTCGCAGTTTGCTCCCAGCGGCTCGCGGGCGAACATCTGGGATTTCGGAATCTCACAACTGATCCCAACCGGCGGCTCATACACGATCGGCTTCAACAACTCGCGCGTCAACCAGACTGGCGGCGGCACGTTCATCAACCCGTCGTATCGCAGCTCGCTGACTGCCGGCCTGACACAGCCACTACTGCGAAACTTCGGCGTCGATGTCACCAGCCGCGGCATTTACATTGCGCGGAATACACTGGGAATCAATCACGAAGCGTTCCGCGGCGTGATCATGGACACGGCGGTCACCGCGGAGCAGGTGTATCTCGATCTCGTCTACGCAAGGCAATTCGTCGACGTGGTCAAGGAAGGGCTGTTCCTGGCCCGCGATCAGGCTCGCATCACGCAGATCCGTATCGACGTCGGCGCATCGGCGCCACTCGACATCCTGCAGCCGCGCGTGCAGATCGCCACGGAGGAGCAGGCCCTCATCGCCGCGGTGGCCAGCGTTCGCGATGCAGAGGACCGGCTGCGAGCGGTCATGCACCTCGATCCAGGCGATTGGGACCGGCCGCTGATTCCGACGACACCTGCAGCGTATACGCCGGTGACCATCGATCAGGAGCAGGCGGTCACGCAGGCGATTCAGAATCGTCCTGAGATGCATGAGCAGATCCTCACGACGGCGAATCGTCAGATCACCTACATCTACGCGCGCAATCAGGCCCTGCCGAGGGTCGACCTCAATCTCAATTACAGCGCGGCGGGAATCGCCGGCACTGTGATCGATCCCACAACAGGCATGGTCGTGTCATCGTCCGGATACTCGAGAGCCGTGAATCAGGTTTTCGGAAATGATTTTCCGTCGTACACGTTCGGCGTCACAGTCGGCCTTCCGATCACCAACATCGCCGCCCGCGCCGAAGCGAAACGAGCAGAGTACGACGTGGCGCTGCAGCGCACGAATGAAGAACAGACGCGGCAGAACATCGCCCTCGATGTCCGTGGAGCCGCCCGGGCAATCGACACCGCCGCGAAAGAGATCACCGCGTCGCGGACTGCGCGAGAGGCGGCAGAACAGAACGTGGAAGCCGAGCGCCGCCGTTACGAAAACGGGCTGTCGACGAACTTCCAGGTTCTGCAAATCCAGCAACAGCTCACCCAAGCGCGTGCCAGCGAGATTCAGGCGCTGGTCGGCTATAACAAAGCTCTCGCAGCGTATCACCGCGCGATCGGCGATCTGCTCGACGTGGCAAACATCCGGATCGATGAGCCGGTCGTCAACGAACCGCACATTTTCGGCCGCTTCCTCGAAGGGTACAATTGGCTGAACTACGGCAGTCGGATCCAGCAGCCACAGCCACAATGACGAGCACCGAGGTCCCGGCTTCGAAGCCGAATAGCCTTCAGCGAATCATCGGTGTGTTGATCGCTCCGAACGAGACGTTCGCGTCGATCGTTCGCCAGCCGGATTGGGTGGTGCCCCTGGTGATCATCCTGGTGATTTCGCTGATCGCCGGAATCGTCTTTGCGCAACGCGTCGATTTCGCCTCCGGCATGCGCGAGGCGATGGAGCAGAACAAAAATCTCCAGCCCGACCAGATCGACCGCATGGTGCGGATCAGCTCAGGGGTTGCAAAGGTCTTCGCCTACTGTTCTCCGGTGCTCTCGGCAATCATTCTGTTGATTGTTGCCGGCGCTCTGCTGCTCGTTTTCCGGCTGTTCGGTGGCGAAGGTGATTTCCGTCAGGCATTCTCGGTCACCGTGTACGCGTGGATGCCCGGAATCATCAAGAGCATCATCATTACTGCCATCATCGCGGTACGCACGGTTTCATTGAACGATCTGGCGATACTTGTCCGTTCGAACCTCGCATTTCTCGTGACAATGAAAGAGCATCCGATGCTCTTTACGCTGTTGTCGTCGCTCGATGTCTTCACTTTCTGGCTCCTGGCGTTGCTCGTGATCGGCTTTTCCTACGTGTCGAAGTTCTCAAGATCGAAATCAGCGGCAATTGTCATCAGCTTGTGGGTCATCGTGACCCTCGTGAAGCTGATCGGCCCGGCGATTCGCGCGCTCCGCGGATGAAGCGCCCGCTCGTCATCGCCGGCGCAATCGTCATCCTGGCCATTATCGTTTTTGCGAGCGTGCGCGCCGGCGGCCCGAAAGCCGAAAAAGTCTACGCAGAGCCGGTGAAGCCGCGAAAAATCGAGGCCGTGGTCACCGCGCCCGGCGAAGTCGACCCCAAGGTCAAGGTCAATATCGATGCGCACATCGTCGCGAAAATCGAGCGGCTGTACTTCAAGGAAGGCGACACCATCCACAAAGGACAGAAGCTGGTCGAACTGGAGCCGACCGCATACCTCGCTGAACGCGATCGCGCCCGCGCTGACTTAGCGAACCGGCGCGTCGAAGTGCAGCGGGCCGCCGCAGCCGAAAAAACAGCCGAGCTGGCGTACAAGCGCGCAGTGAACATGCGCCAGCAGGGGATTCAGGCTCAGGAACTGTTCGACAAAGGGCAGCTCGACCTGGAGAATGCGCGCGCCGCATATCAGTCATCGATCGAGGGCGTCCATCAATCGGAGGCGATTCTGCAGCAGGCGGAAACGGGCCTGTCGCATACCACGATCATTTCTCCGATCGACGGCAAAGCCGTGCAACTCAATGCCCACGAAGGCGAAGTCGTGGTCACCGGTACGATGAACAATCCCGCGTCCGTGATCGCCGTGATCGCCGACCTTTCCGAGATCCTCGTCGAGTCCGACGTCAACGAAACCGACGTCGTCGCCCTCCGCCTCGGTATGCCCGCAAAGATTCACGTCGATGCCATTCCGGTAAAGGACTATTCCGGTCACGTTGCGGCAATTGGAAGCTCCGCCGCAGCGCGTCAGAGTGCCGGAGCGGGCATCCGCTATTTCAAAGTGAAAGTGGCAATCGATAATCCTGATGAACGCCTGAAGCCGGGAATGAGCTCGCAAGTATCGATCATCACCAGCACCGCGGCGAATACGCCCGCCGTGCCCATTCAGAGCGTGGTCGAGCGTGTGCCGCCGTCGCTCTCGAAGAAAAAAGGCGCCGAAGAGGACGAAGACGAAAACCTACCCAAGAAAAAATACGTCTTTGTAGTGAAGGACGGCAAAGCAAAGATGACCGAGGTAGCGACAGGCATCAGCGATGCGACACATGTGGCGATCAATTCCGGCGTGAGGGGCGGCGATCAGGTCATCACCGGGCCGTTTAGGATCCTGAAAAAATTACGCGACGGCGACGCGGTGCAGATCACAAAAGAAGAAACAAAGACGAAAAGCGAAGGCGAGTAATGCCCGACTCGAACAATTCAAATCTCATCGAGATGCACGGCCTCACGCGCGTGTATCAGCTCGGTCCGCAGGAGATCCACGCTCTGCAGGGCATCGACCTGATCGTCAAACACGGCGAGTACGTGGCGATCATGGGGCCGTCAGGATCGGGAAAGTCGACGCTCATGAACATCATCGGCTGCCTCGACCGGCCGACCGAGGGGAAGTACATCCTCGACGGAATCCCGGTCGAGACGATGGAAGACGACCAGCTCGCCGCCGTCCGCAACAAGAAAATCGGATTCGTTTTTCAGACCTTCAACCTGCTGCCGCGAACCACCGCGCTGCAGAATGTCGAGCTTCCGCTCGTGTACGCAAAAATGCCCCGCGCCGAGCGCCACGCCCAAGCCCAGGAAGCTCTCGTCGCCGTCGGCCTCGGCGACCGGATGAGCCATCAGCCGAACGAGCTCTCCGGCGGTCAGCGCCAACGCGTGGCCATCGCCCGAGCGCTGGTGAACAAGCCCTCATTGCTTCTCGCGGACGAGCCCACCGGCAATCTCGATTCGCAAACCGGCCGCGAAATCCTCGATCTCTTCCACGATCTGCACTCCCGCGGCAACTCGATCATCATGGTCACGCACGAGGACGACGTGGCGCGCGAGGCCAAGCGGATCATTCATATTCGGGATGGGAAGGTGCTCGACTAGTGCCCAGTGCCCAGTGCCCAGTGCCTAACGACTCTACGAGTAGTGGAGCGATCTGGGACCGAGGGACAATGGAGGCATGAGTGTTATTCAGTTTGAGGACTTGATTGCGTGGCGGAAGGCCCGCGAATTGAGGAAGACCATTTACTGCATCTCATCGCAACCCCCTTTCTCGCGGGATTTCCAGATGCGTAATCAGATTCGAGGCGCAGCACTGTCGGTCATGTCGAATATT
>QHVY01000322.1 GCA_003223695.1 Acidobacteriota bacterium | reverse complement strand
TGCGACGACCACGACCCGCTCGACGCCCTCGTCCTCGGCCAGGAATCGGTGGTGCCGCTGGCGATCATGTATGCCAGGCCGATTGGCGTGATGAAAATGCGCGATCAGGGCGAGGAAGACGACAAGATCATCGCCGTACATGCCGATGATCCGGAGTACATGCATTACAAATCGATTCGCGATCTGCCGCCGCACCGGATGCAGGAGGTCCGTCGATTTTTTCTCGATTACAAAGTGCTGGAGAACAAAACGGTGGAGATCGACGACTTTCTCGATCGAGACGAAGCGCTCGTGGTCATCCGCGATGCGATCGCGTTTTACGATCGTGAGCGAGCGCGGCTGGTGTTGTAGGTTGGTTGTTCGCTGTTGGCCGTTCGCTGTTGGCCGTTCGCCGTTGGCCGTTCGCTGTTGGCCGTTCGCCGTTCGCCGTTGGCCGTTGGCCGTTGGCCGTTCGCTGTTCGTCGACACGGACCTGGCCGCGTGAACAGTTAACGGTTAACAGTTAACAGTTACAGTTAACGAATGACGGTTGACACAGTTGACGGCGAACGGCGAACGGCGAACGAATTTTTTTTCCGGAGATCTCAATATTTTTTCCGAAGTTTCCACAGGGCACAGCGGAGATTTTCCGCAGAACGAAAAAATTTTTCCGCAGCTCCGCTTCCCAAAAAAAATTCTTTCTTCACCTCTTGCCTTTCGCGAAATGCGGCCCTACATTGACACCACTTCACGCCGGATGCTCCATGGCAGATGTTAACGGCGAGAAGGAAAGCTTCGAGACGCGATGGGTCACGAAGCGAACACGGTGCGAATGCTTCCTGGCAGATGTCAACGCGCCGTAATGTTTCGAGAGGCCAGGGATCTCGAAGCAAAGTCGGTTTGAATGCCCTCTGGCGGATGTTAACAAACCGAGGACGGGCCCGCGAGGCTAGAGATCGCGGGCCTTTTGCTTTTCATGCAGAATGGCGCGCGTGACCACGCGCGTCTTCCTCATCCGTCACGGAGCCACTGAGCTCAGCGCTGAAGATCGATTCGCAGGCGCCGTCGATGTTCTCCTCTCCGACGCTGGCCGCGAGCAGGCCCGCCGCCTTGGACAGCGGCTCGCGCGCGAAGAAATCACCGTCGCGTTCGCCAGTCCGATGAAGCGCACGATGGAAACCGCCCGCCTGGTGGTCGACCCGCACGGCATCGCGGTCTCACCTGTCGACGGCATCCGCGAGATCGCCCACGGGCGGTGGGAGGGCATGACGCGCGATGAAGTGGAGCGAAAGTTTCCGGAGGAGTACGCGCGATACGAGGAGGATCCTTTTTCATTCGCGCCGGTCGAAGGAGAAAGCGGTCTGCAAGTCACGGCGCGCGCGTTACCGGCGCTGCTGAAGATCGTCGCGGAGCATTGCGATGAGCGCATGGTGATCGTCTCGCACAAAGCCACGATCCGTCTTCTTCTCAGCACACTCCTTGGATTTGATCCGCGCAAATATCGAGACCGCCTCGATCAGGCTCCGTGTGCGCTGAATATCCTCGACTTCAAAGATGTCGCGCACCCGCGCCTCACGCTCTTCAACGACACATCGCACTACATGATCGATGTGCCGGCAGTGCCGCAGCGCCGGTTGTCGAAGACGTGGAGCGAAGGAAATCAGCGGACGTGAAAGACGCCGTTGGCCAGCAGCGGATCGGACGCGTAGTAGACCTTCAGATTGTGTCCCTTGTCGTTCAGTTGAATTGAATTGATCCGCCATACGCCCTTCGCCGCGCGCGGATCGAGCTGAATCCGCCCCGTCCATGTTCCGCTGTCGCCCGCCTGCATCAGCGGGAAGAACCCGCCGCTGCCCGGTCCCGGTCCGACGTACTGTCCGCTCACTCCGGCAACTCCGCAGTTGTCGTCAGTCGCCACTATAGTAACCATTACTACAGCTCCGCGGTCGCCGAGGACGACGTCGCTGTTGTCGAGGGCGAGAGATTGCAGCACCGGCGGGGTTTTGTCGCACGCCGTGCCGCTGATGTTGATCTTCGTGGCCAGAACCAGCGGATTGTCCTGACGAAACGTCGCCAGATTATTCGCCTTGTCCTGGAGCGTGACCTGTTCGAGCTGCCAGTCGCCGCAATCGACGCACGTTGGAACCAACAGCTCACACTGCCAGACGTCGCCATCGCCGCGCTGACAGCCTGCGCCGACGCGCGCGAGCTTCGATGGGCTTTGGAACACGGCGCTCACGAGGTTGACGCCCGATTTGTCATCCGACGCCTCGACGTAGATGACGTCCTTCTCTCCGCCCTGAATGGCGCGCTTGTCGACCCAGATGTTCTTCAGCGTCGGCGGCGTGTTGTCGGAGTTCGAGGAAACGACGCGCAACACGGCGCTTGGCGGAACCGTTCCCTGCGCATAGCTGAGCGTCACCGAGTTGCTGGCGTTGTCGCTCATGTTGATGAAGCTGATTTTCCAGAGGCCCTGTTCGGCGTTCTTGGCGATGGCGATGTGCCCGACGTAGCGATTCGTATCGCCCTCACGCTGCGTGGCAAATCCCTGGAGCGCTTTCCCGGTCGGGCTGCTGATCGTGCCTGAGACGCCGCGAATTCCGGAGAGATCGTCGGTCGCCGTGATGATCACCGACACGTTGTCACCATCCTGAACCTGCGGCGGCGAGAACTCGGCGGAGATAAGTTGCGGAGGCGTGGTATCGGAGTTCGGATCCTTCGCTTCCTGCTTCTGCGATGCCTGTTGCGAGCTGCTTTGACCGCTTGCAGAGCTTTGCATGCCCGGCGTAGGCGCGGTCGGATGCGCTGCCGGCGATGCTGGCGCGAACACTCTTGCCAGCGGCGCCAGAACGCGCGCAATCATCGATGGCTTTGGCTGCGGTGCGGGCTGCGCCGTTCGAGCGGCAGGCTTCGGCCGCTGGTCGGCCCGCTTCACGTCGGACGGCGTGGTTGTCGTCATTCGCGGCGCCGGCTCCGGCGCAGTGACCGTTTCGGTTTTCACCGGTGGCGGTGTGGGTCTGCCGCTGGCGATGGTCTGCTCGCGCATATCGCTGCGCAGGCGGAAGTACAACGCGATCACAAACGCGATCGACAAAAGTGTGAAGAAAATCGGAAGGAATCGGGAGCGGCGCATGTGGTCAGCTCGATATGATCGCACGCATGGAGTACATCACCCTCGGCAAAACCGGACTCAGGGTTTCTCGCATGTGCCTTGGTTGTATGACGTACGGCTCGAAGAAATGGCGTCCCTGGGTACTCGAGGAAGATGAGGCCCGCCCGTTCTTCCGGCGGGCGATCGAAGCCGGGATCAACTTTTTCGACACCGCGGACGCGTATTCAGTCGGCGTCTCCGAGATGATCGTCGGCCGGGCGATGCGCGAGTTCACCCGCCGCGATGAC
>QHVY01000196.1 GCA_003223695.1 Acidobacteriota bacterium | reverse complement strand
TGACCAGTGCCCTCTCCGACCGGGAGAAGGTGGCGCGAAGCGCTCCAACAGTGCCCTCTCCGACCGGGAGAAGGTGGCGCGAAGCGCTCCAACAGTGCCCTCTCCCACCGGGAGAGGGTGGCGCGAAGCGCCGGGTGAGGGGCGTATTTCTACAAGCGGTGGTGCGAATCAGCGACCGAGGTATGTTCGACGTGTGCATGAGCACAGCGACGTTGGCACTCAACGCGCTCGCGAGCTGAGGAAGCAGTCCACGCGGGCCGAACGCATCGTGTGGCGCTGGCTTCGCGATCGACGATTTGGCGGCTGGAAGTTTCGACGGCAGTATCCGATCGGACCATTTATCGCCGATTTTTACTGCGATGCGCTGAAGCTTGTCGTAGAGATCGACGGCTCGGGCCATCTGTGGCGATGGTATTACGACGAGGCACGTACGAAATATCGACGTCACGTAGGAATTGCAGTCGTCCGGATTTCGAACGTGCAAGTGTGTCGAGAGCCCGATGCTGCTGCTGACACAATCATTTCTGCGATCTTGTCGCGGCTGCCCCTCACCTGGCCCTTCGGGCCACCCTCTCCCGAGGGAGAGGGCTGAGAGTTACCGCCTTTGCACCACCGCGATCGAGACATCGTCTTCCGGCTCTCGGCCGGTGGCGAAGGCTTTCCACTCATCGACCAATGAATTGACCATCGCGGCGGGAGCGGCGCTCGGATTCCAACTCACGATCGCTTCGACGTAGGAGTCACCGAACTCGTGACCAGTCCGATTGCGCGCCTCGGTCAAACCATCGGAGTGAAGCAGCAGCCGCTCGCCGCATTGCAGCGTGTCACGAATCTCCTGCCACGAGAGCGTGGTCTTGATTCCGAGGGGATACGAGCCCTTGCCGAGGCGATCGACGACTTTTCCGGCACGGTCGATTTTCAAAATCTCCGGATGACCCGCGGTGATCGCAACGAAGTCGCCGTTCGGCGAAAGGAGTACGTAGCAACAGGCGAAAAACGATCGAGGGCCGCCGGTGCGGCAGAGGATGCGATTGAGTGCGGTGATGATCGCTGCGGGCGATGGATCGACGTCGAGCTGAGTGCGAAACGCAGCGTGCGCTACAGCCATCACGAGCCCAGCGGCCATTCCGTGTCCCGATGCATCGCCGAAGAGAATCGCGAAGCGGCCATCGGGCAGTGGAACGAAATCGTAGATGTCACCGCCAACCGTGTTTGCGATTTCATTGAACGCTGCGACGTCGTACTGGGGCGTCTGCGCCGGCTGTTTCGGAATCAGATCCGCCTGCAGGTCGCGCGCGAGCTCCAGCTCGTCGCGATATTTGATTTTGTCGATCAGCTCCATCGCCAGCAGCACGGTCATCAACATGAAGCACGCTGCCATTTCGACGAGCGGCCATCCGCGAATTCCGATCTCTCGCGTTGCGAGCCCGAACAGGCAAATGAAAAACCAAACGAAGGCGACTACAAAGAGCAGGCGGCGCAGCGGCGCCAGTCGTTTCGCCAGACCGTAGAGAATGGCGCTGCGCGTGCGAACGAATCGTCGCAGGCGCTTCCGCTCGCCTTCGATCGCCTCGCGGTGATCGGCGATGAGCATCTTCTTCGTTTCTGGCCACTCGGTCTCGTAGAAACGGGTGGCGTCGCTGATCTTCAGCGATTCGATGGTATTGCGGCCGAGGTCCAGCCAGTCGCGGATACGAGCCACGTGAGTGTTCTACGGCGATTTGCCGCCGTTGTTTTGAAGCAGGCGTAGGAGGAACGCTCGAGTCTCGCGCGTGGGGTATTGCGGCAGGCCGCTGTTGTCGATCACCCGGTACTCCTCGATGAATTTTGGATACGACGGGTACTCGGAGGCCAGACGGTCGTAATAGAACGGCAGGCGCTCGTCATCGTAATAAAGGCCGTACGCGTCGCTGCGCTCAAAGTGCCAGACACGCGACATGTCGGTGGCGATCAGGATCGCCCGGCGGAACGCGTTTCGGCGCGCACCGACCGGCATCGAATCGATAAACGTCTGCGCGCGCTCGATTGCCGCATCGAAGTGGCGGAGATCGTTCGCCTTCGCGGCGTCGATCAGCTCCTTGCGAATCGAGACGTCGGAGGTCGCAGCGATAAGGACTGCGGCTGCGACCAGCAACACCGGCGCGCTACTGCTTGACCGCGGGGCGGCGCGCCGATTCGGCGCCGAGGAGCCGGGCAGTCTCGATGAGCTCCTGGATCGTCGTCTGATCTTTTCCGCTCGCTTGCAGAAGGTAAATGCGAATAGCGCTGCCGATGGGCACCTGCGCATTCGCCGGATCCGCGTAAAACTTTTCCAGTCCCGAGACGAGCTCGAATCCGCTGACCTTGCCCGCCGTTGACGTCTGCCGTTCGGTGCGCGCCGCGAGGCTGGCGCATGGCGAGTTCGGTCCTGATGCGACGTCAATTTTGTTCAGCGCATCGACGTAGCCCGACGAGTAGCCGATGGACCAGAACAGTTTTTCGGTGCTGCTCAGCCGCATCCAGTCTTCGCCATTCGATGGCGGTGCGATCTCCGGCCGGGTCTGTGCGTCGGCGGCGATCGCCGCCATGGAGGTAAGAAGCAAGGCAATTCCGACGACGATTTTCTTCATGGCTGCCTTTCGGACTCGCTGAGCCCGCGAATTTTGGCCGGATTCTACCAAGAAAAGCGCAGCGTGCAATCGCGAGATGCGCGCGATAGGATCGCAGTCGGTTTGCCAAACAATGTCGTGATCGTCGGCGGAGGCATCGCCGGTCTGGCTGCCTCCATCTATCTGGCGCGCGGTGGGCGCACCGTCACGCTCTTCGAAAAACGACGTTACCTCGGCGGCCGCGCGGTCACTCATCTCCGCCACGGCTACCGTTTCAACCTCGGTCCCCACGCCTTTTATCGCGGCGGCGAGGGATCGAAAGTTCTCGCAGAGCTCGGAATTCCAGTTCGCGGCGGCGTGCCAAAACAATCTGGAATTGCGCTCTATCACGACGAGCGACATCGACTGCCGACGGGACTGTGGTCGCTGTGGGCCACGGGACTCCTCACCGCTGCCGACAAGTGGGAGGCATCGAAGCTCCTTCTGCGAATCCGGCGGCTGAAAAAGGCGTCGCAATTCGGGGGGATCTCTGTTCGCCAGTGGCTCGATCGCAACGTCGCGCGCACTCGTGTGCGCGAGACTCTCGAAGCCCTTCTGCGTGTGGCGACATATTGCAACGAGATGGAGAAGCTCAACGCCGGAGCGGCGCTGAATCAACTTCGCCTCGTGATGCGCGGAGTGATTTACGTCGACGAGGGATGGCAGAAGATCGTCGATGCGCTGCATAGCTCGGCCGTTGCCGCTGGCGTGAACTTCATCACCAGCTCCAGGGTAGTGCGCGTCGATCACGACGGCGCAGTGCAGGCGATCGAGATCGGCGGTCTGGAGTCGGAATCGCAAACAGAGACACAGTCGTATCTGCGGCCTCTCCCCGGCGACTCGCGCGGGACGCGGCTGGCAGCCGACACCGTGCTTCTGGCGGTCGATCCGGCGACGGCGCGCGATCTCATCGGCGAAGTGTCGTGGCCGCCGATGACCCCTGTCCTTCTGTCAACGCTCGACGTCGCGCTTTCGCGATTGCCGCAGCCCAAGAAAACCTTCGCCATCGGCATCGACCGCCCGCTGTATTACTCAGTGCACTCGCGATGGGCGCAGCTCACGCCGAAGGGCGGCGCGCTGATTCACGTCTCGCGTTACGGCGGCGGCGATCAGGCCGAGCTCGAAGCGCTGCTCGACGAGATGCAGCCGCAGTGGCGCGACGCCGTCGTGCACTGCCGATTTCTCCCTTCGATGACCGTCTCGAACGCGCTGGTGCCCCCCGCCCCCGCCGCCCGCCCGGCTGCGGTGACTCCGATCCGCGGCCTGTTTCTCGCGGGCGACTGGGTCGGCGACGTCGGCCTCCTCTCCGATGCAGCGCTGGCCTCAGCTCGCGACTCGGCCAAGGCGATGCTCGCGGGCTGACCAGCGTATGGCGATGAGGTAAATCACGATCGCGAGGTTCGCGATCACCAGCGCGACTCGCAAAATAGTCAACCTCTTGACTATCTCCCACACTTCGAACGGAATGAACGATGTGGTGGCCACAATCGTCAGCCACTCGGCCCACGGTTTCTGCAGCCACAGGCCAATCCCTTCGGTAATGAACAGCGCTGCGTATGCGAATGCGGCTGCGGCGACGAGTTCAATTCGATGTGGGGATCCGAACGCGCGATCCGGATGGTATTTGAGAAGGAGCGGATACGAGCGCAACCAATCGCGAACGTGCGCTGCGACGTCGGGACGGAGCAGTTGCAGGACGCCGACGCCGGCGAGAATCAGGAAGGTGGCCTTTGTTAGGCGGAAAAGCGCAATCGCGGCGAGAACGCGATCTCGCTTCACAACTTCCTGACGCGAATATCCCCACCGGAGGAGCGCAGCATCAGCTTCGGTCCGCCACCGTTGATTTTGCCTTCGAGCGACGATTCACTCTGCTTGCCGAGAAGGGTGATTGGCACTTCTGTGTCGACATCACCGCCGCTGGTGTGCGCGTCGAGGTCCACCGAAACATTCGGCGCGATCGAAACCGTGATTCCGCCGCCCGATGTCGAAAGGCGCGAGTCAGCGCGCGGCTGCTGCGCGAGACGAGCCTGAATCGATCCCCCGGAGGTTTGGGCGTCAACCGTGCCGAGGGCCTCGTCGATCGTGATGCCGCCGCCGGAAGTCCGCGCGTAGAGATCGGCGCCGGCGCGGCGGATCTCGATCGAGCCGCCGGAAGTCTTCGCCTGGAGATTGCCGGCGACATCGCCGATGCGAATGCCGCCGCCGGAGGTGTGAATCTCGGCTGCCGCCCGGGAGCCCTCCAGCGAGACGTCACCACCGGAAGTATTCGCATTCACCGGACCGTCGATGTGACCGAGTTTGATGCTTCCGCCGGATGTCTTCACGTGCGCCTGGCCCTGCAAGTCGCTGACCCGGATGTTGCCGCCTGCCGTGGAAAGCTGCACGTTGTAGCGCGAGGGAACGCTGACGACGAACTTCGCATCGGCATCGCTCCAGTTGAGCCAGTGCGATTCGAGTTTGCCGCGAACGTTCACGTCATTGCCCTGTTGATCGACGGTGATGTCCATGTAGCGATTGGCCCTCGAGTTTTGCGTCACGTCGACTGTGACACTGTTCCCGCTGCCGGATGTGACCTGGATGTCGCCGACGTCCGCCTCAATCGTGAGCGTTCCGCCGGGCGCGACATTGATCGTCCGGTGCACCGGCGCGCCGGTGGCGGCGTAAATCGTGGAAGAGGCGAGGAAAGCGATGGCGAGCACAATTCGGCTGCGAAGCATGGTGATCTCCTTCGCGAGTTTGTACGCACGTGAGCGGAAAAGGTTGGCCGTTGGCCGTTCGCCGTTGGCCGAGGCGGATCGGCCAACAGCCAACAGTCAACGGCCAACTGCTAAACTCCGCCCGGCAATGCCCATTGATGAGTCGGCATTCAAGCTCGCGATGTCCCATTTTGCAAGCGGCGTGACGGTAGTAACCACGGAGCACCAGGGCAAACCGTTCGGCATGACGGTGGCCTCATTCGCCTCGCTTTCGCTGCACCCTCCGCTGGTGCTGGTCTGCATCGAGAAGATCGTGAAAACGCACGACGCAATCTCCTCCTCAGGCAAGTTCGGCGTGAGTATCCTCAGCTCGGATCAGGAGGACATCTCCGCGCGCTTCGCTTCGCGATCGGAGGACAAATTCTCCGGCATCGAACTGCGCCGTGGTGAGCTGGGACTCCCTCTGATCGCAGGCGCGCTGACGACACTCGAATGCACAGTCCAGAGGCAGGTGCCGGGCGGCGATCATTCGATTTTCATCGGTGAGGTGGTGGACGCTCAGACTCGCGAAGGCTCTCCGCTCATCTACTTCCGCAGCGGCTATCGCGAGATGCGCGCCTGATGCGGGAGATGCGGGAGACTCTTCGGGCGACCTTCGGTCGCGTTCTACGGCTGCAGAATCGCCGTCGCGCGGCGCGTCAGGGCGTGCTCGAAAGGGTCGAGGAATTCTCGCGTCCGATCACCGTCTATCTTCCACCAGGTTACGATCGCGGCGACGCACGCTATCCGGTGCTGTACATGCAGGATGGGCAGAATCTCTTCGAACCGCAGCGCGCGTTCATTCCCGGACAACATTGGCGATTGAACGAGGCGGCCGATCTGGCGATCAGCGATCGCAGAGCAGAGCCGATGATCATCGTCGGCGTTGATCACGCCGGTCCGGATCGAATCGACCAATACACGCCGACGCGCGATGAATCGCGCCAGGCCGGCGGTAAGTCGGCATATTACGCACGCCTGTTGATCGACGAGCTGAAGCCGCTGATCGATTCCCAATACCGAACGCGTCCCGATGACACCTCCACCGGCGGCTCCTCCCTCGGCGGCCTCGTCTCGCTCTATCTCGGTCTGACCCGCCCGGAGGTCTTTCGGAGGCTCGCGGTAATGTCGCCCTCAGTCTGGTGGAACAAGCGCGCCATTCTCGATCTCGTCGATCGTTTCGACGGCCCGCGCCCGCGAATCTGGCTGGACGTGGGTGGGCGGGAGGGGCGGGACACTCTCCGAGATGCACGCACACTGCGCGATCGCCTCCTGAAAAAGGGCTGGAGCGACGCCGATCTGCACTTCGAGGAGGAGCCGCGGGGCGATCACAGCGAGCGCGCATGGGCACGACGGGCGCGCCCGATGCTGGAGTTTTTGTTCCCGCCCCCAACGTCATCCTGAGCCGCCCGTTCGACTCGCGCTTCGCGCTCGCTCAGGGCAGGCTCCGACGGCGAAGGATCTCACGATACGCAACTTGAGATCCTTCGCTCCGCTCAGGATGACGCGGACCTCGGTTTCGTGTTACCAATGCGCAAATGCCCCTCGACCGTCTCGGCCGCCCTCTTCGCGATCTGCGGATCTCGGTCACCGACCGCTGCAACTTTCGCTGCACGTACTGCATGCCACGGGAGATTTTCGGCCGCGATTTCGAATTCCTCCGCCGTGAGGACCTGCTGACGTTCGAGGAGATCACCCGGCTTACGCAGCTCTTCGCACACCTCGGCGTCGAGAAAATTCGCCTGACCGGCGGCGAGCCGCTGCTGCGACGCGATCTGGAATCGCTCGTTGAGATGCTGGCGCACGTGAAAGGCATCCGCGATCTGACGATCACCACGAACGGTTCACTCCTGACCCGGGAGAAGGCCCGCGCCTTGAAAGATGCCGGTCTGCACCGCATCAGCATCAGCCTCGACTCGCTCGACGATGACGTCTTTCGCGCCATGAATGATGTCAACTTCCCTGTTCAACGCGTGCTCGACGCAATCGATGCGGCGAACGAAGCGGGCCTGTGGCCGATCAAGATCGACATGGTGGTCAAACGCGGGGTGAACGAAAAGAGCATCGTCGAAATGGCGCGCCGCTTTCGCGGAACGGGTCATATCGTCCGTTTCATCGAATATATGGATGTCGGAACGACGAACGGCTGGCGAATGGAAGATGTCGTGCCGAGCCGCGAAGTGGTCGAACGCATCGGCCGCGAATGGCCGGTCGAACCGGCGCATCCAAATTACTTCGGCGAAGTGGCCGAGCGATGGAAGTACCGCGACGGCGAGGGCGAATTCGGCGTGATCAGCTCGGTCACGCAGCCGTTCTGCGGAAGTTGCACGCGCGCCCGGTTGACCGCGGACGGTCAGTTGTATCTCTGCCTCTTCGCGACGGAAGGTCACGATCTTCGACAAGGTCTTCGACACCGCGCGTCGGATGAAGAAATTCTCGATGCGATTCGCGTCGCGTGGCGCGGCCGCGACGACCGCTACTCCGAAATCCGCTCCTCGGAGACCGCCGGATTAGCGAAGGTCGAGATGTCGCGAATCGGCGGCTAATCTCAAGACTCCCTCCACGAATTTCTTTTTGCCGCCTTGCGACGGATGCCGGACTTTCGTGTGCCCGATGCCGAGGCGAGTGAGCGAGCGCTCGGCGAAGTTTCCGATCGCCACGACGCGCTCGATGGGAAAGAGCTGCAGAAGCGACTCCAGAAACGGTGCACCGGTTTGAAGCTCGCCGGCAGTGGGAATGCGATTGGAAAACGGATTGCCGGTCGTGAACGGATGAAATGGAAATGCATTCCACAGTAGCGGAAGCGGATCGATGTGCTTGATCGTCGCCCACACCATCGTCGCGCTGGCTTCGGTCGATAGTTTTGCGCCGGGCGTAGCCTTGCGAAAGCCGCGGTGCTCGCCGAGGAGTTTCATCATGATCGATTCGCTGGTGAACGCGATTCCGGTCAACCGCCCGCCTCCATAGCTTGGCGCTTCGCCGACGAGAAGCATGCGCGGTTTGCCGATCTGTTCGAGATAGAGCTGAAGATTTCGACGTCGAATCGCGTTTGCACGATCACCACGCGCGTACTGGTTGCAGGCGCGATCGGAAACTTGCGCGCGCGTAAGAGCATTGATGAATCGATCGAAGCGATTCATGGGCGATGATGTTCGCATGACCGACCCGGACGAGGACGACTTCCTCAACCGTTTGCACGGTGTCGAGCACGCGGAGTTCGTCCGCCCGAGCGATGCCGACCCCGCGCGCGCCCCGGAGCAGTGCGCAGAGTGCGGCTCGCGCGATGTGCGGCCGATCCACAAGATGCGACTGTATGCACTTTTCCTCGCACTGGTTTTCGGCGTCGGCCTTGCTGTCGATCAGACGCTCGCCGCGTTTCTTCTCGCACTTGCGGGGAGCATCTTCTTCGTCATCGGTCCGCGCTGGCGATGCGCGGCGTGCGGTAGGAAATGGTGATCACTTCTTCACCGCGCGTTGTCGCGCGGGCAGCGGAGTCGCGTCGGTGATTTGATACACCGCGCCGTTGAGGTCCGCAATGTAGATTTCGCCGTTCGCGTCTTCGCCGAACGTGCTGAGATTCAGTCGTGTCGACCGCAGCGAACGTGATGTCCACGATCCGCTGCTTGACTGTGTTGCGCCTGAAATCAAACCGTTGCAGAAATCGCCGTAGAAATAAATTCCTTTCATTCGCGGAAATCGTGAGCCTTGGTATCGATAGCCGCCAGTGATCGAGCAGGCATTGTTCGCGTGCGAATACTCGAGGATCGGCAAGATCAGGGTGCCGTCCTGGCAACCGGTCGACGGATTGAAGCAATGCGTCGCTTCCATCCGCCGCCATCCGTAATTTTCGCCGCCGATGCTCGTCGACGGTTGAAAGTCGACTTCTTCCCAGGCGTTCTGACCGACGTCGGCGATGAAGAGATCGCCGCTGTTGCGATCGAATGAAAATCGCCACGGGTTGCGCAGGCCATATGCCCAGATCTCGCCGCGCGCGCCGGCCGTGTTCACAAACGGGTTCAACGGCGGAATGCGATAGGGCAGCGAACTGACGTCGATGCGCAGAATTTTTCCGAGGAGTTGCGAGCGGTCCTGTCCGTGGTTGTTCGGGTCACCTTGCGAACCGCCATCACCAACACCGATGTACAAAAAACCGTCCGGTCCGAACTGCAGCTCTCCGCCGTTGTGATTCGTAAAATTCGGATGATTGATTGTCAGCACCGTCGTGCCGCTGTTCGGATCGGCGCGATCGGGATCGGTGGCCGAAACGCTATATCGTGCGAGGATGATGTTGCCGGACGCGTTCGTGTAGTAGACGAAAAAGAATCCGTTGTGACGCGGATCAAAGGCCAGGCCGAGGAATCCTTGTTCGGTGTCGCCGGAGATGCCTGGAGTGACTTGCGATCGAATATCAAGAAAGGGTGTTGCGCGCACCGCCGTGCCGTCATAGATGACGATCTGACCGGCTTGCAGTACGAAGAAAAGGCGCGAATCGCCGGCGTTGACGATTCCGACAGGCCGGCTCACCGCGGCGATTTGTTGGAGAACGATTTGTTGCGCGCCGGCGGATGCGGCGCAGAAGAAAAGTAGAACGCATTTCATGTGTCAAACACCAAGCACGACCGTAAGCATATAATCCGCCACACGCGATCGAGAGGAGTTGCGGCATGCGCGTCGTGTGGGTCCGACTCGCGGCGGCCTTCGGGATTCTCCTGGCGTGGAACGGGTGGGCTGGAGATCTCAACGGCCCTGTTTCATTCGTCCCATGGAAAGTGATCGTTCCCGGCGATCCGCCGAGCATCGCGCCGCTGACGCTTTACTGGATCCCTGCGTCGCGCGATGATTTCAAACACTCCGATCTGCTTTTTTCGCGCTCTCTGACCGCGTTCGCATCACAGTGCGTAGCGATGAATGTGATTCGTACCGACGACGGGGCGATGATTCAAAAACTCGGCGTGGCGAGCGCGTTGCCAATCGTCGTCCTGATCGGGGCGGATGGAAAGGCGCTCGGAAAAGTCGAGAGTGAGCGCGGAGCGTTGCGCGTCACGGCGGTGGAGCGGCTGGTTCGCGATCAACTGCGCGCGCGAGAATCGACGCTCGACGGACAGCTCGATGACGCCAGAAAAAAGGCCCTCGCCGGGGATCGCGACTCGGCGGTCTCCCTTTACAAATCGGCGTGGGATCTGCGCTGCGTCTTCCCTCGCAAGGGGCGGGAAGCGCAGCGGGAACTGAAAAAGCTGGGAGTGGTCCTCGCCGAGGCTTTGCAGTAGGGCCCGGCTGCGTGCCGCACTCGGGGATTCGGCACGACGCAGTCGTGCCCTACTACGAAAACTTTCGTTGACAATACGAATCATTTCGTAGATGATGGCCCGTCGAGGTGACCGCATGAAAACCCTTCTCTTCATCATTCTGGCGATCGCGGTCTGCTTTTCCGCCTACGCCAACACCGAGCCGCGAAGCGGCGTCTGGACTGCGGAGCTGCAGGACGACCGCGTTCAGATGACCCTCTTCCGCGGCTCCCAGACCAGCGAGCGTCGCGGGATGGGGTGGAACAACATCATGGGATTCGACGAGCCGCTGGCGCATTTCGCCGGCCTGTCGAAAAACGACTTGCAGTCGTCCGCGGCGAACGTGCAATTCGAATTGCGACGCCCCGCGGGCGTGATCGCATTCGAGGGGCGGGTCGCAAATGGAACCGGCGCCGGTCACTTCCACTTCACGCCGAGCGAATCATTCGTTCACGACATGGACGCTCTCGGCTACACCGGATTCAGCGACGATCAACTGCTGGTGTTTGCCGCCCACGATTTCTCTCCGCAAACGATTCGCGATCTGCGCGACATGGGATATCAGCCGAACCAGCGCGAGGTGGAGGAGATCGCTATCTTCCGCATCACACCCGATTTTCTGCGCGAAATGGCGAAAGCCGGTTACGCGAATCTGACGCTGCGGGAGGCCGTAAATTTTCGGGTGGGCCGCGTCGACGCGGCCTACATCGCCCAAATGCGTCAACTCGGATACAGCGATCTCTCGGCGCGAAAGCTCGCGGACA
>QHVY01000333.1 GCA_003223695.1 Acidobacteriota bacterium | reverse complement strand
CTCAGTTCGAAAGCTTCCGCGATCCATTCATCATTCTCGCCGGATCCGTGCCTCTCGCGCTTTCCGGCTCGCTGCTCTTCTCGTTCCTCGGCCTGACCTCGATCAATATTTATAGTCAGGTCGGACTGATCACGCTCGTCGGCCTCGTGTCGCGCAACGGTATCCTGATCGTGCAGTTTGCGAATCACCTGCAGCAAGAGGGCCGCAACAAGCTCAACGCGGTGCTCGAGGCGGCCGGAACGCGATTGCGGCCGATTCTAATGACGACTGCAGCGACGGTCATGGGCCACTTGCCGCTGGTCTTCGCGCGCGGCCCTGGCGCCGGCGCGCGGAACAGCATCGGCATCATGCTGGTCACCGGCATGATCATCGGCACGTGCTTCACGCTGTTCGTGGTGCCGTCGATCTACGTCCTGGTCGCCCGTACGCACAAGCGCGCGGAGATCGAGGAAGCCGAGGCTGCGGGCGAGCTCGAGCCGGCGACGGCGTAGTGGCCCGGCGAGATCCTTCTCCCCGCTTGCGAGGAGAAGGTGCCCGAAGGGCGGCTGAGGGGCGCCCCTCACCCGGCCTCCGGCCACCCTCTCCCCGCTTGCGCGGGGCGAGGGATCTCACGGCGTCGCCGCTATACTCCCTTCGTGGCGGCAGAACCGCTGATCGACGCGCCGACGCGCGGCCGTCAATTCGGCTTCCCGCTCTTCCTGACCACCGCGAGTGTTCTCACGCTCGAGCTGTCGCTCACTCGGCTCTTCTCCGTCGTTCTCTTTTATCACTACGCATTCCTCGTGATTTCGATCGCTCTTCTCGGCCTGGCCGCCGGCGCGATCGTCGCGCGTCTGATGCGCACGACGGGAGATCCGGCCACTCACGCACGTCGAATGGCGGTGACCTGTCTGCTCGCGTCCGTTTCGATCTTGCCGCTGTTGTTCGCGATTCTGAACACCGACATCTGGCTCGTCACTCCCTGGCAGGCGTTCGGGACCCTTTCGTCCCTTTATCTGATCTGCATGATCCCTTTCGGCTTCGCCGGCTTTGTTATCTCCTCGGTCATGCGGGCGGGTTCCGATCGAATCTCCACGTTGTATTTTTTCGATCTCTTTGGTGCCGCATGCGGCGGGATTCTGTTCGTCCCTTTGATCGATGTTCTCGGTGGACCGAATACCGTTCTCGCCGTCGGAGGACTCTGGTCGTGCGCCGCGATCGCCTGGGGTGTCATCGCACGCGCGCGGCGGATCGTGACACTGTCGCTCGCGCTTTTTGTCGGAATCGTTCTCGTCGTCGCCTTCAACATGCATGGTGCGCTGTTCGATGTGCGATATCTCCGCGGCGCCCCCCGCAAGAACGAGCTGTTCGCGAGGTGGAACAGTTTCTCCCGCATTTCCGTCTTCCGGGCAAGCAATAACACCCTTTGGATCGAGATCGATGGCGGCGCGGGCACAGTGATCCCTCGCGTTGATTTTCGCGGTGAGAGCGGCCGGATCTACCGCGCCAATTTCGGCCGCTACTCCCCCGATCTCGGGTTTCTGCTGACGCCCAGACGGCGGTCCCTGATCATCGGAGCGGGAGGGGGAATCGACATCGCCAGAGCGGTGGCCGCAGGAAGCCGATCGATCACGGCCGTGGAGATCAATCCGATCATCGCTCGCGATGTGATGGAGGGGAGATTCTGGAACTACAGCCAGCGGCTCTACACCCGGCCGGAAGTCCGCGTCGTTATCGAGGATGGTCGCACCTTCGTACAGCGAACCACGGAACGCTACGACACGATTCAGATGTCGCAGGTCGACACCTGGGCCAGCTCGGCGGCCGGCGCATACGCCCTGACGGAGAACTATCTCTACACGGTCGAGGCGATCGAAAACTACGTCTCCAAACTGACGCCGGAGGGCGTTGTCTCGATCACACGCTGGGAGTTCACTCGGCCGCGCGAGACGCTCCGACTCGTTTCCGTCGTCCTGGAAGCACTCGATCGTTTGAAGGTGCCGAACCCGGAACAGCACATCGTCGTTGTGCTCGAAGCAGTGAACAAAGTGCAGACGATGGGAACAGTGCTGATCCGTGGCCGGCCATTCACAGCAGGCGACATCGATCTTCTCCGGCGCCGGCTGCCGGGGACTGCGATGAGAACCGCATACGTTCCCGGCGACCGAGAATCGACAGGACCGTTCGCCGCGCTGATCCTCTCTTCCGACCGGCGATCGTTCATCACCCACTATCCGTTCGATATCCGTCCCGTCTTCGACGACCGGCCCTTTTTCTTTTTCACCGGACGCTGGTCGAATTTCTGGCAGGACGTTTTCGCCTTCGATATGACTGGCGACGCATTGAACACCGGCGCGCAATTCCTGCTTCTGGCGCTCCTCATTGCCTCCGCGGTTACTGTCTGCCTTTTCCTCTTTGCTCCATTGCTGTTGTTTCGTCGCGCCTTTCCTCTAGGCCGCGCGGCCTTCCCCTTTTTGGCGTTTGCCGTCGCGGTGGGCATCGGATTCATCCTCGTCGAAGTCGCGCTTATCCAGAAGTTCGTCGTCTTTCTCGGCCAGCCTGTGTACTCATTGACGGTTGTCATCTTTCTTCTCCTGGTGGCGAGCAGCCTAGGAAGTCGTCTGAGCTCCCGGTTTCGCGATGCTGTCGCCCTCGTGATCATCGGAGAGGTGTTCCTCATCGGAACGCTGATCCGTGTCTATCAGCCCGCGGTGATCGAGCAGAAGATGGCAGTGGTCGTCCTTCTTGTCTGTCCGCTCGGATTTGTGATGGGCATGCCGTTCCCCAGCGCCCTGCGTCTGGCCGCCAGGTCGGCGGCGTCGATCGAGTGGGTCTGGGCGCTCAATGCCGCAGCGACGGTCCTCGGCTCCGTGCTGGCGATCTTTCTCGCGGTCACGCTCGGGATCACGCAGTCGATATTGATCGGCGGCCTCGCCTATGGTGCCGCAGCATTTCTAGCCTCAAGGATGGATCAAAATAAATAAGTAGGCATTAGATTTGTAGGTGCTCGAATCGGGTCCCCGGTGAAGTGCGTGCGCCTGCATGCAGGTACCGATCTACCATCGCTCCTATCGTCACCTGTCGACTGAGCCTGCCGATATCGGGAGGGGTGTAGTGTTCGGCCTCCTGCCCGATCTAGTCGTTCTGGCCGGTGCGTCGCTGATCCTGCCGTTTCACGGGCGGTGGGTCGTGGCGCTGCTGGAGTGGATCCCGATTCCGGTGACACCGCGCGTCGGTTATTGGGGCCGGCTGCCCATCGTCGTTCCGGACGTACCGAGCTTTGCGCCGGCCCATTCGCTGTATCCGGCAGTCGTCGCAATCGCCGGCTGGGTCGTAGGTCTGGCGTCAGCGGCGTGTCGGGAACGTTCTTCTACTTCGCTGGCGAACGATTTCCGTACACAGCCCTCGATTTTGCCAACGTCTGGATTCGAGCGGAGTTTGTGGTCTGGCTCATCATCCCGCTGCTGTTGGCGATCATTCTGGGCACGCTGCCGCTCGATCCGGCAATCACACTTCTCTACAGCACGATGACGCTGCTATATGCGTTCTGGTTCTCAGCTATCCGCCTGACGCTTTTTCTAGCTTTCTTCCATTACGCTGGTCTCATCTGGCTTCCCCTCGTCTATTTCCTCGGCGGATTCCTGCTCGATTTTCTCTACATCGTCAGCTACTACTCGATGGCAGTTTCGAGAACGACCAGAATTCTCCGGCAACGACGCGAGATGTGGCGATGGTAGCCGCGGCGAGACTCTATCTGTTTCTGGCTGCGTTGATTCTCGTGGCGTACACGGTGCGCCATGCGATTTTCAGCACACGGTGCTCGTTCCAATGCGCAACGAAGAGCGGGTTGCAGATCACATTCTCGAGGCGCTACTTTTTTCGGATTACCCGCGCGATCGCCTGGAGATCATTGCCATCGATGATCACTCCACGGACCGTACGCTGGAGATCATCGAGTACTACGCCAGGCGCGATCCACGCGTTCGGGCGATGCATCGCGGAAACGGACGGCCGGGCAAGCCGGCGGCGCTCGATGATGCGATCGCTACAGCCACCGGGGACATCGTCGCGGTCTTCGATGCCGACTACATTCCCGGCCGCGGTCTTCTGCGCGAGCTTGTCGCGCCGTTCATGGATCCGGCGGTGGGGGCGGTGATGGGGCGGGTAGTGCCGCTGAACTGCGGAGTGAATCTGCTCACCCGGCTGCTCGATCTCGAGCGGGCCGCCGGATACCAGGTCGATCAGCAGGCGCGGCACAACCTGCGACTCCTGCCGCAGTATGGCGGCACGGCGGGAGCGTTTCGCAAGAAGGCCTATTACGCGGTGGGCGGTTTCGATCCCGATGTGCTGACCGAGGATACGGAGTTGACGTTCCGCTTACGCCTGGCCGGATGGACTGTGATGTATGCCAACCGGTGCGAATGCTACGAAGAAGTGCCGCAGACCTGGCGTGTGCGGACAGATCAGATCCGCAGATGGGCCATCGGACACACGCAATGTTTTCGGCGGTTCGCCTGGAAGATGATCACGGAGCCCGGGCTGCGGTCGATCGAAAGAGTCGACGCGGTGATGCTCCTAGGCATCTACCTCATCGCGCCTCTGCTGGCGCTGGCTCTGATCGCGTCGCTCTTCCTTTTCTTCAAAGGGGGGATGAATGTTCTCAGCGTCTTTCTGATTACCTTCGCCATCATGGCATTCAATTCCATCGGCAACTTTGCGTCGTTTTTTCAGATCGGAACGGCGGTGTTGCTGGATGGTAGCGGCGATCGGGTGCGCCTGCTACCTCTCAATGTGCTCAATTTCGCCCTTTCCATCGCGGTGGTCACTGAGGCTCTGATCACGCACGGTGGCCGCCGTCTTTTCGGGCGACGCACCGGATGGCAGAAGACGGAGCGATTTCGTTCTTGAGACGCAGGAAGCTCGCGGTCGTTTTCGGCACGAGACCCGAGGCGATCAAACTCGCGCCGGTCATTCGCGAGCTGGAAAACCAAAAACAGGTTGTTGTGAAAATTTCTACCGGCCAGCACAAATCGATGCTCTGGCAGGCGCTCGACTATTTTGAAGTCATTGCCGACCACGACCTCGGAGCCATGCGCGAAGGCCAAACGCTGCCCGACCTGCTGGCGCGCATTGTTGCCGACTGCGCCTCCATCCTTCAGAAGGAAGCACCCGATGTGGTGATCGTACAAGGGGACACCACCACAGCACTCGGGAGCGGGCTGGCTGCGTATTTCTCTGGGATTCAGGTCGCCCACGTCGAGGCGGGTCTGCGCACGTACGACGACGAAAATCCATTTCCGGAGGAAGCCAATCGATCGATTCTGGCTCGCGTGTCCCATTGGCATTTCTGTCCGACCGAAGGCGCCAGGGACAACCTGTTGCGGGAGGGCATCGACGCAGCGCAAATCCACGTCACCGGCAATACGATCGTCGACGCTTTGGAGTGGGGACGTGCAAAAGCGCTGCGACGTTCAAATGGTTCTATGCGCGACCGGCTCGCCAGCTCGCTCAATCTTCCACGAGAGGCGGTCGAGCGATTTGTCCTGGTGACTTCGCATCGTCGCGAGAATTTCGGGCCGCCGCTGGCCGACATCTGCACAGCACTCTGTGAGCTCGAGAGCCGACGTGAGGACATCAGCATCATCTGGCCGGTTCATCTCAACCCACAGGTCCGATCGCAAGTCGAGCGGATGGTCAACCACTGCGGCCCTCGCCTTCTTCGGGTCGAGCCACTGAAGTACGAAACGATGTTGGCGCTTCTCGAGAGCTGTATGTTCATCCTCACGGATTCCGGTGGGATCCAGGAGGAGGCAGCCGTCTTTCACAAGCCGGTGTTGATCATGCGAAAGGCCACAGAGCGGCCGGAAATCCTCGCTTCTGGCGGAGGGATGCTCGTCGGCACCGCTCCCGAAGCAATCATCGGCGCCGCCAACCGTCTCCTCGATGACCAGGCGTTCTACCAGACGATGAGCGCCTCACCGAATCCGTTCGGCGACGGCCACGCCGCCGAACGCATCGCCGCAGTGCTGCTTTGATGAAGCCTTTGTTGCTCATCGCGATGATCGCCGGTTCCGCGGTTCGCGGAATCGGGCAGGTTTCTTCGCCCGACGCCGCTCATCCGTTCGCCGCCGACCTGCTTCTCGGCGCGTCGACGATCCGAGGAGGCGGAACCTGGCGCTCCGCCGACCTCGTTGTGACGCACACGGTCCCCCACACAGTCGGATACCTGTTTCTACACCGCAGCACACGGCCCGAGGGAAGCGGCGGGTACCTGGGCATCGCTGCAACGCATGACTGGACTTCGCGTTTCTTCACGTACGCTGCGGCCGGCGGATCGCCTTCGCACGTCAGTTTTCTACCGGCCAACCGGTTCGATGTCGAAGCGGACTGGAAGGCCATCCAAACACGACTGGTGCTCGCAGTGGGAGCAACCACGGCGAGATACTCAGAACATCGGCGCGATGATGTCTTCTCCGCCGGATTGACGTATTACTACGCGCCTTTGATCATCACCTATCGATTCTTCCGCAACACATCCGCGCCAGGCGCTGTTCGCTCGCAAGCCCAACTCGCGCAGGTGGCCATGGAGCGGAGCGGAAATCTTTCTGCATATCTGAGGCGATCGTGGGGCGTCGAGGCGTATCAACTGACCAACATCGTCATCCCGCAGAACGTGCGAGTGTCGGGAAACACGACCACCGCCCTGGTTCGCAAATGGACAACATCGCGCGCCGGCCTCGACGCCGAAATCGAGCGGCAAGCAAAGGGTAGCGACTTCCGCCGGCTCGGTGTGCGGCTGGGCGTGTTCTACACGTTCTGATTGATCAGACGAACCAGACGAAGTAGAAAACGGTCACCGCCACAGCGAGACCGGCGAAGACGAGCAGCAGGGAGGTCCGTCGTCTGCTCGGAAGATACGTCCCGGCGTCGCCTGGATGGCGCGGTGCGAGAAAAAGGCTTCACAGGATTTTGATTGTTCGACTCCGAACGTGTCCGCCCTCCGCCTGCCGCCACGATCCGGCCGTATACCACTGCTCCCGGCCACAACTCCACGGTTCCGTCCACGAGGAGCGTCGTGACCCGGCCGGGAGAACCGATGCGTCCTCGGGAACGCACGGTCGCCGAGCCTGCGGTGACCGCATGCTCGGCGATCACCGCACCGACGCCCACAAGCAGGTCGCGCTCGGCGTAGACAGAGCCGTCGACCATCGCTCCATCATCCATAACGACATTACTGTCGCTGTGGAGCGAACCGTGAATCCTCGAGTTGGGACCGAGGTGAATGGTGCCGTGGGCGATGACGTTGCCAGCGGCAGCCACGTTTTCAGGCAGGGAGAAATCGGCTTCGACGAGCAGCGCGCCATCGGCGCGAATGCGGAATCGGTCGTCCTTTACGAATTCCACGACATTCGGTGGTTCGGCTGCCGGCTCGAGGAGTTTGACTGTCGGACCATCAGCGTCGCCAACGACTATGCGCGATCCGGAGAGGAGGTGGAAGAGAACATCAGCACCGAGAATGACTTCCCCCACCGCTGTGGCGCGCGCGCCGAGCCGTGTTCCTTCGCCGGCCCGCAATCGGCCGCCTGCATCAATCCACCGTTCCACGTCGACTCGCGCCTCGAGAGTCACGTCGCCGTCGGCTTTCAGTGCGCGCAGCCGCACGTCTTCTCCGATGTGAGCGGATCCGCGGACGACCACTTCGTTCGAAACCGTGCTTCCCAGTTCGATGTCGAGATCACCCTCAACGTCGTAGATGTGCGCGTGCACATCAGCGGCCCTCAACGTGACGGGACCGATGATGGTCTGCACCGTTTCGTCCCGGTGGAGTCGCGCCACTCGCGTGCCCGACGGACGGGGGGCGCGTCCGATCGCATTGATCAGCAGATTTTCGAACGACTTGGCGAAATAACGGTCGTCCTTGCGATATCGGCTGTCGATGTCGAGCGGATCCGGGTCGCGCGGTTTCCGCGCTTCACGAATGGCTGCCGAAATCGGGAGGATCGCGCCGGCAAGACCGAAAAGCGCCAGCCCGAATGCTCGTAACAACACCACAGCATCGATCACGAGACCGCCGGAGAGCGTGCGACGTCAGGGTCGGACCTGAACATTGCCGCGGCGAAGCGGAAATTCCGGATACGGCAGCCCTAAGGTGCAATACGCGGCGGCGTCGTTCCCCAGCAACATGCTGGCGGTGTCGCGCGGATCGTTTCCCCCTTCGCCGTTGTCAGTGACGCTCCAAGTGAGCTGAGTTCCAACCGGAAGGCCGGCCTCGAAGGTGCTCTGGGTCACGCGTCCTCCGATGCGGGCGCGGTTGCCGGTCACAAACAGGCACTCAACGAACCCATGCGCGCGGATTAAAACATCCAGATACCTTGCGCGAAGTTCGAATTGTCCGCTGACGCGACCATCCTTGTGGCCGATCGCGGCGAACGAATAGGTGTCCACGATGAGGACGTCGCCGAGCGTCGATGCGATGTCGACGTGGCCCGTGACGCTCTGGTCGTCTCCCGGATCATTCCCGGACGCGGCGAAGCCGCTCGTGGCAGTAAGCAGGATTCCAGCAAACGCGATCGTTGCCAAGCTGATAGGGCGCATGAGTTCCTCTCTCTCTTGCGGTGCGGATACTATGCAACGCCCGTCCCAGTCAAGGCAAGCGACGCTACGAAGAGCGTCGACTGCGCGGGCAGTCGCGCCATTTTCGCACTGAAGGCGGCAAGTTCATCGGCTCCTGCTCTCGGCAATTCTGATCTATCTCGTGCTCGCGGCGCGGTTCGAGAGCTTCCGCGATCCGTTCATCATTCTCGCCGGCTGGGAAGGCCGCTCGCGCTTTCCGGTTTGCTTCTCTTCTCGTTCCCAGGTCTGCCATCGATCAACATCTACGGTCGGATCGGACTGATCACCCTTTCGGCCTCGTGTCGCAACGGCATTCTGATCGTGCAGTTCGCGAATCATCTCCAGGAACAAGGTCGCGACGAACTGCACGCCGTGCTCGAGGCTGCCGGAACTGGATTGGTCCCGGCGCTGGCGCGCGGAACAGCATCGGCATTATGCTCGTCACCGGCATAATCATTCGCCCGCACAAGAGCGCTGAAATCAAGGAAGCCGAAGAGGCGGGCGAGCTCGAGCCGGCGACGGCCTGACAATGGCTACAGAAACCTGGAAAACGATTCCGAAGCGCGACTGTCCGCACGTCAGTCAGTTCGACCTGGCGATGGAGTCGGACAAAGTTGTGTGTGAAGCGTGCCGAAGGCCAAGCCCTCTGCGCCGCTGTTTAACGTGCGGCTACGTCGGGTGCTGTGAGTCATACGGGGCGCACGATACAGAACACGCGCACGCAAGTGGACACATGGCCACGATGAAAAATGTTGCCGCGGTGTGCAGGCTCAGGATGACGTAAGCGTCGCTGCCGTAGAAAACGTCATCCTAAGCGAAGCGAGCGGATTCTCGTATTCAGCGCGGAACGTTTCGCGGTACAAAGAAGTGCTTGCCGGCGAATGTCGACCGCGAAATGAATTCGCTGGTGACGGACACGAACGTTTTGAGCTCGCTGCTCCCCGCTGTGCAGCAGGGCGATCTGCAATCGCTCGAAACCCTGGCGAGCTTCGCGAGCGCGTTCCAGCAACACGAAGAAGTATTGGATACGCTCGATAAACAAACTCTGGCGATGATTTCTCAAGCCGCGCATCGATCTTCGTCGTGCGCTGGTGGACGTTCGCACGGGCGTGATTCGGATGCAGGACCAGCTCGCCCGCGTGCAATCGATCCTGCAACGAATGTAGACCCGGCGGCTACTGTTTCACGAGCTCCACGCGGCGGTTCTTCGCCCGCCCGTCCTCAGTAGCGTTCTCGGCGATCGGCTTGCTCGCGCCGAATCCTT
>QHVY01000332.1 GCA_003223695.1 Acidobacteriota bacterium | reverse complement strand
CGACATTTTCACAATGACGACCGCCGGCATGTGTCCAGAGCCTGAGCAAGTTGGTGGGTCCCCCACAGGAGAATGCGGTCACGTTTGCGTCGGGCGATCGCTATCGCGTGTATCGCAAAAAGTGAATTACTCCTCGAGCAGCGCCGCGTGCGCGAAGTTCCCCACGACCGCTGGCCTGATCTTCCAGATGTCGCGCGCGTATTCGATGACCGTTCGATCGGACGAGAACTTGCCCATCCGCGCGATGTTCAGCAGGGCCTTTGTCGATGAACGGCTGCAGATCGGCGAGATGCACATACTCGTCGCGCGAGCTCAGAAGCTTGGCCACGATGGGGCGGAAAATGTCCTTGTCGCCCCGCGAAAAGTGGCCGGTGGCGATGCTGTCGATCACGCGATTCGAGATAGGGTGATATCCGCTGGCGAGAAGATTCACGACCTCATCCTCCCGCAAACCGAAAATGAAAATGTTTTCCGCGCCCACTTCATCACGGATCTCGATGTTTGCGCCGTCGAGCGTGCCGATCGTCAGCGCGCCGTTGAGCGCCATCTTCATGTTGCCGGTGCCGGATGCTTCTTTGCCTGCCGTCGAGATTTGTTCGCTCAGCTCTGCCGCCGGAATGATTGCTTCAGCCAGACTGACGCGATAGTCGGGAAGAAATACAACACGCAGCCAGTCGCGCGTGCGTGGGTCGGAGTTCACCACCTCGCCGACCGAGTGAATCAGCTTGATGATCAGCTTCGCAGCGAAATATCCAGGCGCCGCCTTTCCAGCGAAGATAAACGTCCGCGGCTGAAGCGGCGTGGAACGGTCTTCGACGATTTCCCAGTAGCGATGGACCACGTGCAGGATGTTGAGAAGCTGCCTCTTGTATTCGTGAATGCGCTTGGCCTGCACGTCGAACATCGAATCGGGATCGACGGCAATGCCGGTGAGCTCCTTCGTCAGCTTCGCCAGCGAGAGCTTGTTGCGCTGCTTCACCGCGTTGAGTCGCTCCAGAAGGCCGCTGTCATCGGCGAAAAGCTCCAGACGCTTCAATTGATTGAGATCGCGGATCCAGCCGTCGCCGATTGCTTTCGTGATCAGCGATGCCAGCGGCCGATTCGCGTGGAGCAGCCAGCGGCGAGGCGTCACGCCGTTGGTTTTGTTGTTGAAGCGCTCCGGCCACAGACGATTGAAATCGGGAGCGAGAGTTTTCTTCACGAGCTCCGAGTGCAGCGCGGCAACGCCGTTGATGGAGTGGCTGCCGGCGATGGCCAGATTGGCCATTCGCACCTGGCGCCGCTCTCCTTCTTCGAACAACGACACGCGATGCATCATCGCCACTTCACCCGGGAAGCGCCGTTCCACTTCGGCGGCGACTCGGCGATTGATCTCCTGAATGATCTGCAGATGCCGCGGCAGCATTCGCTCGAGCATCTCCACCGGCCATCGCTCGAGCGCTTCCGGCAGCAGCGTGTGGTTCGTGTACGCGCACGTCTGCACCGTGATCGCCCACGCGTGCTCCCACGGCAGCGATTGATCGTCCATCAGCGTGCGCATCAGCTCCGCAATGGTGAGCGCCGGATGCGTGTCATTTAGATGAATGGCGACTCTTGACGCGAAGTCCTCGAACGAATCGTGTCGCTGCCGATATCGCTTGACGATGTCGCGGACGGCGCAGGCAACGAGGAAGTACTCCTGCAGAAGCCGAAGCTCGCGGCCCGAGGCCACCATATCCGAAGGATACAAAATCTTCGAAATCGCCTCGGTATTGATCTTGTGCTGCACGGCGGAGATGTAATCGCCCGCGTTGAAGATGCCAATATCGAATTCGTCCGACGAACGCGCCGAAAACAGCCGCAGCACATTGACCGTCTTGCCGCCGTAACCGACGATCGGCATGTCGTGCGGAACGCCGATGATCTGTTTTGGATCGATCCATTTCGTGCCCGTTAGGCTGCCGTACAGCGGCACGGTGACGATTTCGTCGGGCCGCTCGATCAGCCACGGCGATCCGCTGTCGAGCCAGTGATCCGGCTTCTCGTGCTGGAATCCGTTCACGAACGTCTGGCGAAAGAGGCCGAACTCGTAATTGATGCCGTAGCCGAAGCCGGGGTAATCGAGCGTGGCCAGCGAATCGAGAAAACACGCCGCGAGCCGGCCCAGACCGCCGTTGCCGAGGGCGGCGTCGGGCTCGAGGGCTTCGAGCTCTTCGATGTCGATCCCCAGTTCAGCCATGATCGATTTCGTATCGTCATAGAGATCGAGGTTCGCGAGGTTGTTCCCGAGCGCACGGCCCATGAGGAATTCCATCGAGAGGTAGTACAGCCGCTTGGCGTCCTGCTCGACGTAGCGCTGCTCGCTCTCGCGCATCGCGTCCAGTGCGGGACGGCGCACCGCGACCGACAACGCCTCCAGCTTCTCTCGGAGAGAGGCTTCGTTCCACAGTTTTCCGCGCGCAAAGCGCAGAAATGACTCGATGCCTTCGCGCAGGTGTACGAACCCGCGTGACACGCCCGATTCAGATGTGGAGGGAGGCCGCACCTTTGGATCCTTTGTACCAGAAAACGCTATTCGCGTGCAGCGCGTTCCCACGCGACGGTCTTAGCGAGCGCGTCCTTGCGCGAGATGCGCTCAACATAGCCCAGATCCCGCCGGATCGCGGTGGTATCGGTAACGAGATCGTAGGCGAAATTCAGTGTGAGGGCCGGCCCGCTCACTTCGAGCGGCCTGCTGGCGACCATCTCCGCCCACTCTTCCTCAGTCGGCGCGTCGCGCTCGCCGACGTTGTACGTTCGCCCGGCGGCGTTCGGCTTGACGGAAGCAAGAACAATCGCGTCGGCGACATTCTCGACATAGCCGCGAGTCCATCGCCATCGAGCCTGCTTCACATCGAGCGTTGCATCAGGATTCAGCCACGCCGCGAATCGATGCTGCTCGTCGTTCGGACCGTAGACAGCGGGCAAACGGAGAATCGTGGCTCGATCGCTCGCTACCGTTCGCTCGACGAGGATCTTCTCGTAGTCGCCTCCGTACGGAAAAAGATTCTCGCGCAATGGAGCATCTTCATGGAGTGGGATCGGGTCTGGAGGTCCACTGTATTTTCCACGGAGGCCATCGTAATTGCGATAGACATCCGCGCTGCTGATTACGACCAGTCTCTCGTCGCGAAAATGCTCCACCAACCCTTTCGCGTGTGTCTCGCTCATGCAGCACATGTCGATCACGACATCACCATGCAGATCGCGCGGAAGCCGCGTGCGATCGCTGTGGATATGTGTTGCGTCGCTGCACCGCGTTCCGCGGTGAAAGACGGTCACTTCATGACCGGCAAGGGATCGCACGACGTGCGGTCCCATGAACCGCGTGCCGCCGATGACCACGATGCGCATTCTGTGATGGAATGATGCCATGCGCCGCGCAGCGGTCGCCTTCCTCCTTCTCATCGGATGCGGTTCCGCGAGCGGGACCCACAAGCTGGGACGCATTTGATTCGCGTGCGGGTTCGCAACGAGTCGGACCAGCCGATCGAGATTCAGTCGATTCGTCTCGACCTTGCCACTCCCGACCTGGACTTGAGCGACGAGAGCCTCGAGTCATTCGGAAGGACGCTGATTCCCGGCGAAACCGGTGAATTCAACATCTACATCGCTGTCTCGACGTCGCCGAGCGCGTTCGCAGCCGCGCAAACGCACATTGATTCGTTGCGGCTGACGATGGGCTGCAGCGCTGCTGACGGCAACTTCATCGAGACCGGGACGTATACCCTCGGCGTCGAGGTTCTAGGCCGCTAGAACCCCGAATTGTTCCGCCACATCGCGGGAGCAACGACACTCGCGCAAGGGTACCGCAGCCGGCGATCTGCCGGCTGCAGGTTCTGCCGCACGGTTTACGGGTTACAGCCTACCGGCTGCGGTGCGTCAATGCGAGTGGTCGTCGCGCTCGGCGGCGTCAGGTACGTCACCACCGTGGTCGCCGGCGAGTCGGTCTCGTTGCGCGCGAAGTGCGGATGCGCGCCCGTCTCGATGAATCCCTGGCCGGCCGTGAACACGTTCGCCGTGCAGTCCTCCTGGTAAAACGTCATGGTTCCCTCTTTCACCGTAATGATCACCGGGCCGGGATGCATGTGCCAGCCGCTGTAGCCGCCAGGGGCGAACGTGATCGACGACGTGACGACACGAAGTCCGCGCATCGCTTCGATCTCGATTTGCCACGCGCTTGTCTGCCGCCCCACTTTGAGTGGATCCATGATCACCGGCGGCCCAATCACCGTCGACGTCTGTCCGCTCGGCGGCGTAGCCCACAGCATGCTCGCCGATATCAGTGCAGCGATGACTGCAATCAAAACTCGTTTCATATTTGTCCCCTTCGCGCCGAACGATCGGCTGCCGCGCACACTCCGGCAAGCGGTAACTCGATGCGAACACTCGTGATGAGGCGCAATACGGCGGAATGCGGTACATTGCGGTCTCTCTCGTGGACGACCGGCTCGACTCGTGGAAGGACATCGAGGCCTACCTGAAACGCGACGTCAGCACCGTGCAGCGGTGGGAGAAGCGCGAAGGGATGCCGGTGCACCGGCACCTGCACGGAAAGCTCGGCTCGGTGTACGCGTTTCCCGCCGAGCTCGACGAATGGTGGCGCGGCCGCCACGGGGCGCCCGAATCGTTCCCTGCTCCGTCCGCGCCGCGACGACCTCCTGCGTGGATGATCGCCGCGGTCATCGTCGCCATCGCCCTCGGCGGTGCGCTCGTCTGGTATGTCGCGCGTTCCGGATACTTCTGGCGCAATCCGATCGCAAACGCGCGGTTCGTCCGGCTGACCGATTTCGAAGGTACCGAGGAGGCGGCGGCGATCTCACGCGACGGAAAGTTCGTCGCGTTCCTCGCCGATCGCGACGGTCCGGTGGATGTGTGGGTCACGCAACCCGGCAGCGGCGAGTTCCACAACCTGACTCACGGCAAGCTGCGCGAGCTCGTGAATCCCGACGTGCGCACGATCGGCTTCTCGCCCGATGCCGCGTTCGTCACGATGTGGGTGCGCAAACAGAGCGCCGGCGGAGGACCGGCCGCGATCAGCGTGTGGTCGATTCCCACGCTCGGCGGCGACCCGGCGCTGTACCTTGAAGGCGTCGCGGAATTCGACTGGTCGAGCGACGGCTCGCGCATCGTCTACCACACTCCCGGTCCGGGCGATCCGATGTTCGTCAACGACCGCACGCGCCGCGCGCAGCGTCACATCTTCACCGGGCCGGCCGGACTTCACGCGCACTTTCCCGTATGGTCTCCCGACGACGCATTCATCTACTTCGTCTATGGCGCTGTGCCCAACAACCTGGACATCTGGCGCATCGATCCGCCCGGCGGCAAACCGGAGCGCACGACATCACACAACGCGCGCGTCACGCATCCGACCTTCATCGATCGGAACACGCTCCTGTATCTGGCGACCGACGCGAGCGGCGGACCGTGGCTTTATGCGCTCGACGTGAACCGCCGGATTTCGCGCCGCATCAGCTTCGGCGTGGACCGCTACACATCGCTCGCCGGAAGTGCCGACGGCCGGCGTCTCGTCGTGACACTCGCCGATCCGAAGCGAACGCTCTGGCGAATGCCGTTGACAAACGGCGTAGCCGGCGAGACGGCGGCTCTCGAGATCAAAGTGCCGACGAATGGCGCTAGCGCTCCGCGCGCCGGGCCCGGTTACATCGTTTACTTGTCTTCGACGGGTGATCACGACACCGTCTGGAAGATCGCCGGCGGAGCCACGACCGAGTTGTGGAACCACGCGGGAGCGCATCTGATCGGCGGACCTGCGATCTCGCCGGACGGCGGCCGCATCGCCTTCACGGCCGAGGAGCGCGGAGTGGCGCAGATCTATGTCATGAATCCGGACGGATCGGCCGTGCGCACGCTGCCGGCGTCGCTCGAGATCAAAGGTCCGCCGGCGTGGTCACCGGATGGACAATGGCTCGCCATCGCCACGACACACGGCTTGGAGAAAGTTTCCCTCGACGGGCAAACGGTCGTGCCGCTGGTCGCGACGTTCGCCGCCGATCCGGTGTGGTCACCCGACGGTACATCGATCGTCTACTCAGGGCGCGATGTCGGCACTACGTTTCCGATTCGTGTGGTCAACGCTGACGGACGCGTGCCGCCACAGCCGAACATCACACTCAGCCGCGGCGCGAGACGGATCGTATTTCTTCCCGGAACGCGCGAGCTCGTCATCTTGCGCGGCGAGATGAACGGTCAGAACTTCTGGATTGTCGATCTCGATCGCCGGACCGAGAGGCAGCTCACGAATTTCCGGCGCAACTTCGCCATCGGCGACTTCGACGTGTCGCCGGACCGACGGGAGATCATGTTCGATCGCCATCAGGACAAATCCGACATCGTGATGATCGAGCGCTGAGCGCCAGTCTTC
>QHVY01000331.1 GCA_003223695.1 Acidobacteriota bacterium | reverse complement strand
ATTGTCGCACCGAACAACCGATTTGTCTCGGAATTCACTCCTTGACCTCGGCGTTAGCGGCCGTGTAGCATCGAGGCCCTTCCTCGTGCGCAAACCCCGCGCACATCCTCATTGCTGGGAGGTCGTTCAACGGTAGGACAGCGGGCTCTGGACCCGCGAATCGGGGTTCGAATCCCTGCCTCCCAGCCAGCCGCTACGGGCTGCGGCGGCGTCTCCTCACGTTCACCAGCGCGACGCCACTGATGGCGATCGCTCCACCCACCAGCCCGAGCAACGTCGGTTGTTCGCCAAGAGTCAGCCAGCCGATGAGCGTTGCAATCGGAGGAACGCAGTAGAGAAATGCCGTGATTCGAGCGACAGGAATTCGCGCCGTGGCATACGCCCACGCCGCGTAACCAATCACGGTCGATGCGACGCCGAGGTAGATGACGGCGGATGTTGCTGTGGCCGTCGCGGTCCGAATGCTCCGAACGGTCGCTGGAGAGAACGGAGAAAGGCATGCCGTGGCAATCCAGATCGACCACGACGTAACCGAGAGAGCGCCGTAGCGCATTACGAGCGGCTTTTGCATGACGAATTGCGTCGCTTGCGCGATCGCTGCGGCAATCAGGATCAGGACTGACGTCTCGAACCCGAATTTCGATCCCGCTCGAAACGAGAGCAGAGCAGTTCCCGACAGGCTGATGGCCAGACCCAGCCAGCCAAGTCGGTGCATTCGCTCGGCAGTAAACAGCGCCGCGAAAACCGCAGTGAAGATCGGAACCGTGCTGATGACGAAGCTCGCCATCCCGGCATTGACCCGAATCTCGCCGGTGTTCACGAGCACCGCGTAGAGCACGAGGCCGACCACGCTGCAGATCGTCAGTCGCGGCCAATCGTGTCGCTCAGGGACGCGCATGCCACTGAACATCGACCAGATCACCAGCACCACGGATGCGGTCGCGTACCGCAGCGTTGCCAGTTGTAACGGTCCGTAGCCGCCGCGAAGAGCCGCGCGAATCGCGACGAACGCAGAGGCCCAGATGAACACGGTTGTCGCAACCGCGGTAGCGATCGAAGGCGTTACCTCGTCAGCCATCGATAGCGCATCTTCAGCGCTCCGAAGGCGCCGACGCGGTCATAGAACCGAATGGCGTCGCTGTTCCATGACGGCGTCTGCCACTCGATGAAGTCGCACCCGAGCGATCGTGCGTCGTCCGCGACCTTCTGCATGAGTCGAGTGCCGAGGCCTGCGTTCCGAAATGGCTCGCTGATGTAGAGACAGTCCAAATGGACATACTCGGCAGCGCGCCAGGTGGAGAACTCGCGACTATGGGTCGCGTAACCGACGACGGCGCCGTCCGCCTCGACGATGAGACACCGTGCACGCGGTGCCGCACCAAAAAGGTGGCGTGGGAGCGAATGTCGGGCGGCTACAGGATCGAACATCGCGCGTTCGTAGGCAGCATGCTCGGCGCACAGTCGGACGATCGCATCGACATCTGCTTCAACTGCCGGCCGAATTACGATCATCGGGCTGGCGATGCCGCCACCAGCGGAAAACCCTCAGCCTTCCAGCCTTCGACTCCACCGATCATCTTCTTCACCAGCCGTCCGAGCCGCGCCAGCCTCAGTGCGGCCTTGTCGGCGCCGTTGCAATGCGGGCCGTTGCAATAGACGACGAAGCGAGTGCCGGCCGGATAGTGAGCGAGATTGCGTTCGTTGATTTTTCCGTGCGGGAAGTTGACTGCGCGATCGATGTGGCCGGCGGCGAACATCGCGGGGCTGCGTACGTCCAATAGAACGAAGCCAGGCTCGTCAGCCTGCAGCGATTCGTGAACATCCCAGCAATCGGTTTCGAGGCGCAGCAGCCGGTCGAAGTGCGCGGTGGCCTCGTCCGGTGAAGCGAAGATGGTCTCAGTTGTCGGGCTCGAAGCGAGGATTGTAGAGGTCATGTCGTTTCCTTTCTTTCAGCGAGTCCATGTTGCCGGATAGACCGATGCCAAGCCATAGGCAGAAATGACAATGTGCGTTAAGATCCTGCCATGCCTACTGCCCATCGGGTCGTGGCCCTCGCCTACGACCGTCTGGCCACGTTCGAGTTCGCGGTGGCCGTCGAAATCTTTGGGCTGCCCCGTCCGGAGCTGCCGGTCGACTGGTACCGCTTCTCGGCGTGTTCGTACGACGCAGGTCCGTTGCGCGCGACGGGCGGCGTTCGCCTGATCGCCGGCTCCGGCCTCAGCGCGCTGCGGCGAGCCGACACGATCGTCATCCCCGGTTGGCGCAATCCGGACGAGTTGCCACCCAGGCCGGTTCTGAGCGCGCTCCGCCGCGCGCACGATCGCGGCGCGCGGCTGATGTCGATCTGTTCCGGCGTGTTCGTCCTGGCGGCCACCGGTCTTCTTGACGGCAAACGCGCAACGACGCATTGGCGGTATGTCGAGAAATTGCGGGCGATGTATCCCCGCATCGAGGTAGAGCCCGACGTTCTCTACGTGGATGAGGGCAACGTCCTGACATCGGCCGGCAGCGCCGCCGGGATTGACCTATGCCTTCACATCGTCCGGCGAGATTTCGGCGCCGAGATCGCAAATCACGTCGCCCGGCGCCTGGTCGTTCCACCGCATCGCGACGGCGGACAATCTCAATATGTCCGGACGCCGATTCGAAAACGCACCGGAGCCGGGCTCGCGGCTGTCATGGAGTGGGCAGTGCGGCGGTTGCGCGCTCCAATCACGGTTTGCGCACTGGCGCGACAGGCGAACATGTCAGAGCGAACATTCGCGCGGCGCTTTCACGACGAGACTGGAACTACGCCGCATCAATGGCTCACGCAACAGAGACTAATTGCGGCGCAACGCTCGCTGGAAACGACGCGTGACTCGATCGACGAGGTCGCCGAAGCCGCCGGCTTCGATACCGCCGAGACACTGCGGCACCACTTCCGGCGCGTATTCGGAACTACGCCGACGGCATACCGGAACCGCTTCTCATTGTCCAAGTCCAAGTCGTAAGCGGCCGGGAGTGCGGAGCGGTTTTCGGCCCTATGAAGTTTTATTGCGAGGTGCTGGGCTTCGGCGTCATGGGCATCATCAAGAAAGCAGCGAAGGGAGTTCCGCTGGCAATGAATCAAAGAACACCTTCGGCGGCCGCGCAACGATGACCGTGTGCGTGGTCAACAAGTAGTCTGCGTGAACGGCGTGACTCGGCGACCTGTGTTGTG
>QHVY01000330.1 GCA_003223695.1 Acidobacteriota bacterium | reverse complement strand
TCGCGTGGGACAACGAGCTGCCGCAGCATGAAGTCGAGGTGCCGGCGTTTCAAATCGACCCGCACAAAGTCACAAATGGTCAATATGTTGACTATATTCACGCGACCGGCGCCGAACCATCGCACTTCTGGAAGCGGATCGACGGCCAGTGGTACTGGCGCGGAATGTTCGAGCTGACTCCGCTGCCACTCGACTCGCCTGTCTACGTGACACAAGAACAAGCGACCGCATTTGCACGCTGGCGCGGCGCGCGAGTACCGACTGAGGCGGAGTGGCATCGCGCCGCGTTCGGAACTCCGTCGGGTGAAGAGCGGCTCTATCCATGGGGTGATGAGCCGCCGGATGCATCGCGTGGAAACTTCGGATTCGCCAATTGGGACCCGGTTCCCGCCGGCTCATATCCCGAGGGCGACAGCGCGTGGGGAGTGCACGACCTCATCGGCAATGGATGGGAGTGGACGTCGACTCCCTTCTCCGGTTTCGACGGATTTCAGCCGATGGCGTCGTATCCGAATTACTCCGCCGATTTCTTCGACGGGCAGCATTTCGTGTTGAAAGGCGCCTCGCCGGCCACCTCGCCCGAGCTCATCCGCCGCAGTTTCCGCAATTGGTTTCGCGGCAACTATCCATACGTCTACGCGACGTTCCGTTGCGCGGCGTAATTCATGCACGCAATGGCGTGCATGGAAACAAGAATCTACAAACCACAGCAATTCAATCTCAGCGGTCTCATCGGAATCTCCGACAAAACGTTGGAGATGCACTTCAAGTTGTACGAAGGGTACGTCACGGCGACAAATGATTTGTCTGCGCGTATCGCTGCCATTCTGGCCGACGGCCAGGTCGACAAAGAAGAAATGCCCGCCTACTCCGAGCTCACTCGACGCCTGGGCTTCGAGTACAACGGCATGGTGTTGCATGAGTATTACTTCGACAACATGAAAAAGGGCGGCGGCGGAGATGCCGCGCGCGGATCGCAATTCCGTAAAGCGATCGAGCGTACGTTCCCCAGCTACGAGATCTGGCGTACCGATTTCGTCAGCGTCGGCAAGATGCGCGGAGTCGGCTGGGCGATCTGCTATCTCGATCCGAAGACCGGCCTCGTCTCGAACCACTGGATCGAGCTCCATGAGACAGGCAACGTCGCCGGATTCGTTCCGCTACTGGTGATGGACGTTTGGGAGCACGCGTTCCTGCTCGACTACAAGCCGGCCGATCGACCGAAGTACATCGATGCGTTCCTGGCGAATGTCGATTGGAACAAGGTCGAGTCGCGCACTCAAGCGGTGCACGTCACGGCTGAAGCTCGGTAGGCAGCAGGTCCGGCGGCTCGAGAACCAGCTCGACGGTTCCTTTCCGGTCGAGTTTTCCCCATCCCGCGCGGATGCCGGAGACGGCTGTCTTCAGAGACTTCAGCAGCACCGCGTACATCAACTGGCGGTACAGGAATCGCTGCCAGAGGAGCCACACGAGAACGCGGTTGTCTTCGCGATCGAGTTTGAACGCCACGATGGATCCGATCAACTCGACGACGAAGAAGAACGCGTACATGAAGCCGATTACGTAGAGCGAGTTCATCGCCTGCGGCAGCGGCTGCCAGTCGCGCGTGAGCGCGCCACGCCAAAGCCACGTGCTCGTCACGTTGAGCAGCGTCCAGGCGATCTCGAGATCCATCAACGGCGAGAGTGCCTGGAAGAGAACCGAAAAAAGCCAAAGTGACGGCAGCGCCACCCGTCCGAACCAGCCATAGCGGCCGACAGCGCTGCGATGCTTCCACAGACACTGCAACGTCCCGAACGCCCATCGGAAGCGCTGCCGGAACAGCGCGCTGAAGCTGTCGGGCGCTTCGGTGTAACCGATCGCATCGGCTTCGTTCTCGATTCGATAGCCAATGCGCCGGATCCGCCAAGTCAGGTCCATGTCCTCGGCCATCGTGTCAGTGCTGTACCCCCCTGCCTGCAGGATCGCTTCGCGCCGCCAAGCGCCGACAGCGCCCGGAACGACCGTGACGGAGTTGATGATCGCGTATGCGCGGCGATCGAGATTCTGACTGGTGACGTATTCGATCGACTGCCAGTAGATCAGCGGATTGATTCGATTGCCGACTTTCACATTTCCGGCGACGGCGCCGACGATCGGATCCTTGAAATGGCGAATCAGATTGAGGATCGTTCCGCGCGCAAAGATCGTGTCGGCATCGAGGGCGATGATGATCTCGCCCTTCGCCTCGCCGATGCCCCGGTTGAGCGCCGCGGCCTTGCCTCCGTTGTCCTGACGCAGCAACGTGACCTTCGGATGATCGCCGAATGAACGGATGACTTCTCCGGAGGTGTCGTCGATGGAGCCGTCGTCGACGACGATGATCTCGAGCGGATCGTACCGATTCGCCAGAACGGCACGAATCGTTCGTGCAATCACCTTGTCTTCATTGAATGCGGCAATCACCACGCTGACTGAAGGGCGGTATGTCTCGTCGTATCGGGCGCGCCGCGATTTCAGCTTGGCAATCAATGCCAGAAGTGTCACGAATGCGACGCGCGCGGTGCCGAGGATGATGGCGCTGATGAAGGCGATGCTGAGGAAGAGCTCGAAAAGATAGATGCTCTCGAAGACGACGCGGTCATTCGCCAGCATCACTCGATCGCCGTCCGTGACTGGCGGATTTACCTGGTCGCGCGTGGCACCGATCAACTCGGAGACCGTGACGAATTTGTAGCCGCGCTTCTTCAAAGTCTGAATGAGCAGCGGAATCAGCTTGACCGTCTCGGCTCGATTACCGCCGCCATCGTGCAGAAGGATGCTGCTGCCATGTTCGGTATCGATCTGCGCCAGAACGCTCTGCAGCATCTCCTGCCAGTGTTCCAGTCCTGCGGGTCGAGGAACTCGAGCACGGTTACGTAATTCATCGATGACGCGAGGGCGATCGGTTTCACTTCTTCGGCGCTCGTCGGTTCGGCGTCGGCGTTGTACGGCGGGCGGAAGAGCAACGTCGACCGATGCAAAATGCTTTGAAAAACGCGCTGCGTCGCCGTCAGCTCCAACCGTGCTTCGCGCTCCGGCATCGCGCCGATGTTCGGATGGGTGAAGCTGTGGTTGCCGATCTCGTGACCTTCGTTCCAGATGCGCCGCACGAGATAGGGATATCGCTCGGCGTTTTGTCCGATGAGAAAGAACGTCGCTTTCACGTTGTATTGCTTCAGCTCATCGAGCATCTCGGCGGTATATGGCTCGGCCGGACCGTCATCGATCGTCAGCGCAATGAGTCCGGGCTTGAAGCCGGTCCGCGTGATCACGTACGACGTGGGGAACTGGTGATACGACTCGTCGACTGCGATCCCTGTTTTCGGATCGATTTCCAGCGATCGTGAGCCTTTCGTCGGATTTCGCTCGACGTGCGCGATCTCACCGTCGCCAACGAATTCGACATCGTACGGATACTCGATCTCGCGCAGATCGTTCATGTTCAGCGGTTTGCTGATTCGCTCGCGCTGGATGAACTTCCAGATCGACGGATCGGTGGATCCGAGGACCCAGACGGCGACGCCGCGAGGGGCGTAGTTCTGCGCAATGAGCCACTGATTTGCAGCGGTGACCGCGTCGAGGAACCACACCTCGTGCTGCTTACCGTCGTCGTCGATGTACTGGAACGTCGGATTCAGCGCGCGGTCGTCGAAGTCA
>QHVY01000329.1 GCA_003223695.1 Acidobacteriota bacterium | reverse complement strand
TGTACGAGTGCACCGTGTTCATGATCGCCATGGTGATGTGGAACTTCTCGTGAAGCACTTTCGCCACCGGAGCGAGGCAATTCGTCGTGCACGAGGCATTCGAGATCACCGTGTGCTTCGAGGGATCGAACATCTTCTCGTTGACGCCGATGCAGATCGTGACGTCGGCATCCTTCGACGGAGCGGAGATGATCACGTGCTCAACGCCTTTGCGCAGGTGACGCGATGCTTTGTCTTTCGAGGTGAAGCGTCCCGACGACTCCACCACGATTTCGACGCCATGGTCGCCCCAGGGGATTTCGGCGGGGTCGGGATAGGAGAAAACGCGCAGCTCGCGCCCGTCGATTGTCAGGCCGGTGTCGGTGTGACCGATCTCATTCGGAATCGTTCCGTGGACGGAGTCGTATTTCAGCAGATAGGCCAGTGTCGCCGAGTCGGTGAGGTCGTTCACCGCGACGAATTCGATGTCGAATTTTCCGGCAAGCGCGGCGCGTACCACGTTACGTCCGATGCGCCCGAAGCCGTTTACACCAACCTTCACCATATTCGTTCTCCGTTCGCCGTTGGCCGTTCGCCGTAGTGGCTGCGTTCTCCTCGGCCAACGGCCAACGGTCAACGGCCAACAATCTGCGTAGTATAACGACCGCCATGTCTGTCGAACCCATTCGCTGGCGCGGCGATGCGCTCGAGCTGCTCGATCAGCGGCGTCTGCCGCACGAAACGGTGTACGTGACGTGCCGCACAGCTCACGAGGTTGCAGACGCGATCCGAAACATGATCGTCCGCGGCGCGCCGGCAATCGGCGTCTCCGCAGCGTTCGGAATGGCGCTGGCAAATCAGCGCGGCGATGATCTTCGCTTCGCGGCAATCGAATTGCGAGACGCTCGGCCGACGGCGGTGAATCTCGCCTGGGCGGTCGAGCGAATGCTGCGCGCGTCAGGCGATCCGAAAGAAGCAGAAGCAATTTTTCGCGAGGACCTCGAGGCGAACCACCGCATCGGCCGCTTCGGCGCCGACCTCCTCGGCCAAACCGCGACAGTGCTCACGCACTGCAATGCCGGCGCGCTCGCTACGGCCGGTTACGGCACTGCGCTCGGTGTCATTCGCGCCGCCGTCGAGCAGGGGAAACACATCGCGGTATTTGCCGACGAAACACGGCCGTATCTGCAGGGCGCGCGCCTCACGGCGTGGGAGCTTCAGCAGGATGGAATCGACGTCACGCTGATCACCGACAACATGGCCGGTCATTTCTTTCAGCAGCGGCGATTCAATGCCGTGGTCGTTGGCGCTGATCGCATCGCGGCGAACGGCGATGCGGCGAACAAGATCGGTACGTACACGCTCGCAGTGCTGGCGAACGCACACGGAGTGCCGTTTTACGTTGCCGCGCCTATATCAACCGTTGATATAGCGACTGCGGATGGCTCGGCGATTCCCATCGAGGAGCGCAGCGCCAGCGAAGTGACCGATATCGGCGGCTGGCGCATTGCGCCCGCTGGAGTCGCCGTTCGCCATCCGGCATTCGATGTGACGCCGGCGAGGCTCATCACCGCGATCATTACCGATCGTGGAGTGCTGCGGGCCCCCTACGACGAAAGCCTGCGACGGGCCATGAGCTAACCTCGCTGCAACCTGAGCGTCCAAACCTACGTAAGCGTTCGTAATGCGTAAGAGGAACCTGCTCGTTCTACTCTTTGTGGCGACCACCGCAGTCGCCCAGGCGCCGCCGGCTCCGCCGCCGATCACGATCCGGCGAGCGGAGGGCGCCATTCGCATCGATGGCGACCTGTCCGATCCCGGTTGGAAAAACGCAGCAACGATCGACAAGTTCTACGAGACGCAGCCCGGCAACAACGTTCAGCCGAAAGTAAAGACGATCGTCTATCTCGCCTATGACGATCACTATTTCTACATCGGCGTGCGCTGCGAAGACCCCGATCCGAGCAAAATTCGCGCGCCATATGTCGAGCGGGACAACGTCATCGGCACGGACGACAACATCGCTGTCTTTATCGACACGCGCAACGACAAGCGCACTGCGATGGAGCTGCGCGTGAATCCTCGCGGCATTCAGGGCGACGCCATTTTTAACGATGGGAACGGCAACGAAGATTTTTCGCCCGACTTTTTCTACGACACGGCGGCGAAAATTGATTCCGGCGGATGGAGCGCCGAGTACCGCATCCCGTTCTCGTCGCTTCGTTATCCCGATCGCGATGTGCAGACCTGGAACATCATGGTCTGGCGCAATTACCCACGCGATTTTCGATACGCGATTCATAGCGCGCCGATCCCGCGCGACTCGAATTGCCTGGTGTGTCACACGATGCCGATCGTCGGCCTATCGGGATTGCCCCATGCCGGCCACATGGTTGCCGCGCCGTACGTCACGGGCGAGCAAACTGAAATTCCCAGCGGCGATCTTGGGACTCCGCTGGAACGCGCGCCGTTCCGAAAGGAAACAGGGCTCGATGTGAAGTGGACGCCAACCGCGAACAACGCGATCGACATGACGGTGAATCCAGATTTCTCTCAGGTCGAAGCGGACGTCGCCCAGATCACGGTCAACCAGCGCTTCGCGGTCTTCTTTCCCGAGAAGCGTCCGTTCTTTCTCGAAGGGCTCGATTTGTTCGACACACCGCTGCAGGTCGTGTACACGCGCACGATCACTTCGCCGCAATGGGGTGCGCGCACCACGGGAAGAATCGCCGGCTCGACCTACACGTTGCTCGTGACGCAGGACCGCGGCGGCGGATTGACCATCATTCCCGGGCCGATCTCATCATTCTTCGCGCCGCAGGATTTCAAGTCGATCGATGCGATCGGCCGCATTCGCCACGACATCGGCCGGTCGTTCATCGGCGGCGTATTCACCGATCGGGAGGTCCGCGACGGCGGACACAATCGCGTGATCGGTCCCGATTTTCAGTGGCGGCCCACCGGCAATGACGAAATTCACGGCGAGGTGCTCCTCAGCAGCACCCAGAATCCGAACCGGCCGGGTCTGTCGCCCGCGTGGAATGGCGCGAGCTTCACCTCCCACGCGCTCTCGGCGACTTGGAATCATCAGAAGCAGTCTTATGACTACGGTCTGCAATTCAACGACCTCGGCAAAGACTTCCGCGCCGACCTCGGATTTCTTCCGCAGGTTGGATATCGCGAAGAGGACGGCTACGCTTCGGTTTTTATCGACCGGCAGACCGATACAAACGGCGATCTCATTTTCCGCCGCTCGTCTCCCGGTGTGCTTCTACTCGGTCGAAAGAATTTCCAAGCCGGTCCCGTCCTGCACCTCGCAGAGGAATATCGCGTCGGCGACCGAATTCTGACTGAGAACTATCTCGAGTATTTCGCTCAGATCGATCCGTCGCGCCGATTCACGCGAGTGGGAATCAACGGATTTGCCGGCCAACGCATCGATTTCGCAAACGGCCGGGTTGGACACGGCGCCACTGTCAGCTTGACAAGTACCGTTAGGCCTGTCGACAAGCTGACGTTCGATGGGATCCTCAGCCGGGAGTGGCTCAATGTGGCCGGCGGCCGGCTTTACACCGCTTCGGTGGAGCGTCTGAAGACGACGTACAGTTTTTCGGCGAAGTCGTTGCTCCGGGTCATCGGGCAGTACGTCTCGACCGATCGCAACCCGGCGCTATACACCTTCGGTGTGAGGCCGCACAACGGCTCGTTCCTCGGCTCGATCCTGTACAGCTACAAGTTGAATTGGCAAACAGTGCTTTTCGTCGGCTACGGCGACGATCGCGTTCTGACAGAGAACAACGATCTCGCGAAACTCGACCGCTCGCTGTTCTTCAAGATCTCGTACGCGTTTCAGGAGTGAGGCCCTCACCCGCCGCTTCGCGGCACCCTCTCCCGTCGGGAGAGGGATCTGATCGCGAGTGCCCTCTCTCGCGGGGAGAGTGATCTGAACGCGAGTGCCCTCTCCCACGAGGAGAGGGATCTGATCGCGAGTGCCCTCTCCCACGAGGAGAGCCCTCTCCCGCGGGGAGAGGGATCTGATCGCGAGTGCCCTCTCCCGCCGGGAGAGGGTGGCCGAAGGCCGGGTGAGGGTCTTACGCAACCGGCAAAACGTTGCCATCGACGTCCAGATCCTCGAGAGGGAAGCCGAGGGTGCCGAGGGGCTCGCGGACTTGGGCAGCGTTGCCGACGATCACGATCAACGCCCGATCGGGATCGATGTACTTCTGGGCGACGTGCGCGACGTCATCGGCCGAGACCGCGGCGATTTTTTCGCGATAGCGATCGAAGTAGTCGTGTGGCAAGTCGTACAACTCCATATCCAGAATGCGGCCGGCGATGTCGCTGGAGCTCTGCACGGTCGCCGGAAAAACGCCGGCCAGATAATTTTTCGTATCCTCCAGCTCGCGCGGCTCGATGTCCCCTGTGCGAATGCGTCGGAGCTCGATGAGCACCTCGGTCACCGACTCGAGGGTTACTTCGTTGCGCACCGGCGCGCTGACGACGAATGGGCCGGCTTGACGCCGGAACGCGAACACCGAACGCGCTCCGTAGGTGTAACCGTGGCGCTGGCGCAGATTCAGATTGATACGGGAATTGAACACGCCGCCTAACAATGCATTCATCACCGTGAGCGGGAAGTAATCTTCGGTGCTCCGCGGCACGCCGATGTGACCGACGCGAATCTCCGATTGCACCGCGTTCGGCCGATCGATGAGGTACACACGCGACTTCTCGATCGGAGCGGGTGTGATGGCCGGCCGTTCCGGCGCTGCCGCGCGTTTCCAGTCGCCGAAGAGACGGGCGATGTCGGCAACAACCCTTGATGCGACCACATCTCCGGCAATGATCATCGCCGTGTTATTGGGAACGAAGTTCTGTTGGTAGAACCGCCTCACGTCGTCGATGGTCAGACGCGAGACCGACCCGGGGTTGCCGATGATCGAATTGCCGTACGTGCCGGCGCCGTAAAGCAGATTCGAGAAACGCTTTCCGGCGATCGCCGCCGGCTCTTCGCGTTGCTGCAGCAGCTCCATCAACCGTTCGCTGCGCACGCGTTCGAGCGCTGAATCGGGCAACGCCGGACGCCGCACGACGTCGGTGAAGATCTCGATTGCCGGCGCGAACATTTTGCTGAGGACATCGATCGAGATGTACGACGCGTCCCAATCGGTTCCTGCCCCGAGCGATGCGCCTAACAGACCGAGGTCTTCGGCGAGGCGGATGGCGTCGCGGAAGCCCGCGCCTTCATCAAGAAGCTCGGCCGTCATCGATGCCAGTCCCGCGAGTTGCTGCGTATCGTGATCGGCGCCGGAACCAACAAGCGCGCGAACCGCGACCAGCGGCGCGCTGTGATTCTCGGCGACCAGGATTTTCAAACCGTTCGGCAGCGTCTGCCTCGTCACTTGCGGAAAGTGGTACGGGCGGGGCGGGCCGGGCGGCGGGGCGGAAGCGCGGAAGTCGTCGGTCACGCAACCTCCGGCACGTAGATGGAGGTCACGCGATTTTCGGGAACGAGATATCTCTGCACGACGCGTTTGAGATCATCGGCCGTCGCCATGCGATATGGCTCCAGCCAATTCAAGACGCGGTTCGGATCTTCGAAATACGTGGCCATCATTCCGATCAGGTCTGCGCGCGCGTCATAGTTCTCGATCTGATGCGCATAATCGACCTCCGTGCGATTCTTCGCGCGCGTCAGCTCGTCTTCCGTGACCCCGCCGACGGCCAGCCGCTCGATCTCATCATCGATTGCCCGTTCGATCTGTTCAGTGGCCACCCCTTCTTTCGCCGTTGCCTGCACCATCAACATCCCCGTCGCCTCGGTCGGTAGCACATATGCCGCAACATCGGTGGCAATCTGTTTCTCGTAGACGAGCGACTTTTCGAGACGACTCGCCTTGTCGGAGCTCAACACGGTCGACAGCAGGTCGCCGGCAATCCAGTCTCGATCTGCCA
>QHVY01000328.1 GCA_003223695.1 Acidobacteriota bacterium | reverse complement strand
CAATTCATCTCCCCGATATTCGCGCCTGAACCGAGAAGACGACGATTCGTTTCGATCACGTCGCGTTCATGAAACCATGGCGACAGCGGAAGCTCCACACAAGCCGACCCGCCGCCGGAGATTAGAAACAAAAGATTTTCATGTGCGGCGACGAATTCGATGAGCGCGCGCCCTGCTGCGATTGATCCGTCGGAGATTTGGGGGTGACCGCCTTTGTGAACGTTGGCGCGGCGGCGTGGCTCGCGATAATTCTCCGGGATGGCGACAAAGGCATCGCCAGTCGGGCTCGAGCGCGCGGGCGATGAGACGTTCCGGCGCGCACGCTTCGAGAGTGCGGAAGTAAATTGTTTCGAGGTCGATTTTCGATGTCATGCTGAGCCGCGAAGACGGCGAAGCACCCTTATAGCAGTGGCGCAGCGGGTCCTTCGCTTCGCTCAGGATGACATGCGGCTGTTATCCTTGCCACATGCCGCGCGACCTGCCGATCAGCAACGGCAACCTCATGATCAACTTCGATCATGAGTACAACATCCGCGATGTGTATTGGCCGCATGTCGGGCAAGAGAACCAGACCGTTGGCGACGTCTCGTTTTTCGGCGTCTGGTGCGACGGCAAATTCGCCTGGATCGGCGATCCCACCTGGATCAAGACGCTCGAATACGACGATGACTCGCTCGTCACGCGCGTGGTGGCTCGAGCGCCTGCGTTCGATCTGGAGATGACGATCAGCGATACCGTCGACTTTGATCGCGATCTCTTTCTCCGCCGCGTCGAGCTGCGGAACCTCCGCGCAACCGCTCGCTCCGTCCGCCTCTACATTCATTTCGATCCTCATCTCTACGGAAATGCAATCGGCGACACGATTTTCTTTGATCCGGACTTCAGCGGCCTGGCGGATTTCAATCGTTCGCCATCGGCTCGAAGGAGCGCGACGGTTATCAGGGCACGTGGCGCGATGCGGAAGACGGAAACCTGCAGCGCAATGCCATCGCGCAGGGCTCGGTCGATGCCACCGGCATGCTCGAATACAAGCTCGCAGCGTCGACGACCCAGGTGGCCTGGATCTGGTGGGCATTCGGCAGAACGTTTCGCGACGTGGCCTCTCTCGACGCGATGGTCCGCGAGCGCGGCCCTGCGTCGTTCCTGCAGCGTACCCGCGATTACTGGCGGCTGTGGGTGAAATGCGCCGTCGACATCTCGCGCTTGCCGGAGCCTGTGCAGCGGCTCTACCGGCGATCGCTGCTCATCATCCGCACGCAGGTCGACAACAGTGGCGCAGTCATAGCAGCCACCGACTCCGACATCGTACAGTTCGGAAAAGACACGTACACATACATGTGGCCGCGCGATGGGGCGATCGTCACCGTCGCGTTGATTCAAGCCGGCTACTCCGAGATCACGCGCCGCTTCTTTCATTTCTGCAACAAGCTGATGACTCCCGAAGGGTTTCTGCTTCACAAGTACAACCCCGACGGTTCTGTCGGTTCATCGTGGCACCCGTGGATGTCAGCAGATGGCAAACGCCAACTGCCGATTCAGGAGGATGAAACGGCGCTCATCCTGTGGGCGCTGTGGGAGCACTTCGCGAAATTTCACGATGTTGAATTCGTGAAGCCGCTCTACAAGCCCCTGATCAAGACGATGGCCGATTTTCTGGCGCGCTATCGCGAGCCGCATACCCGCTTGCCCGCGCCGTCGTACGACCTTTGGGAGGAGCGGCGCGGCATCTCTGCATTCACCACCGGGGCGGTGTGGGCGGGCCTTGCTGCCGCCGCGCGATTCACTGACGCGTTCGGAGAGGCATCGCTGGCGGACAGATATCGCCGCGCAGCGAGTGAGATTCGGGAGGCAACGGAACGCGTGCTCTTCGACACGAAGCTCGGACGATTTCTGCGGATGGTCAACGTCTCGCGAGAGGGCGAGATCGCCGCCGACTCGACAATCGACTCTTCCCTTGCCGGTCTATTTCTGTTTGGGATGTTCGAAGCCGATGATCCGAAGATCGTCTCCACGATGGAACAAGTCATCGGCCGCCTTACGGTCAAGACTCCGATTGGCGGCATCGCACGATACGAGAACGACTACTACTTCCAGGTATCGAAGGACGTGCAAAACGTCGCCGGAAATCCGTGGATCCTCTGCACGCTGTCGACAGCGCTCTGGCACGCGCGCCGCGCGAGATCGAACGCCGATCTGCAGAAAGCCGTCGACATTCTCCTCTGGGCAACGCACCGCGCGCTGCCGAGCGGCGTGCTGCCCGAGCAGGTCGATCCGTACAGCGGACAGCCGGTTTCCGTCTCACCGCTGACGTGGAGCCACGCTTCGTTCGTACTCGCCGCGCATCAGGTAGCCGATCGCCTGAATCATTTTGCGGCCGCTGAAGCGATCGCGCAGGAGGCGCGCGTTTGAAGCTCAGAACGCGGGTGCTCCTGTTGACCACAGCCTTCGCGCTGACACTGCTGGCGATCACTTTCGGACTGAGCTTTCATCAATCGCGCGTCATCATGTCCGCCGGCCTGGCGGTTGCGTGGATCGTGGTGATCTGCAGTTTTGCCGGGGTGCAGATCACGCTGCGAAAAGTCGTGCGGCCGCTCGAGCAGTTGGCGCGCGCTGCGGATCGCATTGCCGACGGAGATCTCAACGCGCGCGCGCCCGTCGCCGGCGATCTGGAGATCGCTCAACTCGGCACGGCCTTCAATCACATGGCCGACAAGCTTCGCGCGCACGCGAGAACGGATGACCTGACCGATCTGCCGAACTTTCGCGCCTTCCGCGAACGCATCGACGCGGAAATCGAGCGCGCCGTCCGGTATCCGGAGCAGTTCGGAATTCTCGTCCTCGATCTCGACCACTTCAAGCTTTACAACGATCGTTACGGGCATCTCGCGGGCAATGACGCGTTGCAGCGCGTTGCGCGTGCGCTGCGGATTGCGGTGCGTGCGGTCGATTTTCCAGCGCGATACGGCGGCGAGGAGTTCGCCGTAATCGTCCCGCAGATTGGTGCGGCCGCACTGGCGACGATCGCCGAACGCGTGCGCGCGCTCGTGGAGTCGCTCCCGGCGCCGGCGGGTGGGGCGCTGGTGACCATTAGCATTGGCGGCGCGCTCTATCCAGAGGATGGAACGACGGTCGATGCGCTCTTCCACGTCGCCGACGACCGGCTGTATCAGGCCAAGCGCGACGGACGCAATCGCGTGGTCATCCCTGTTCCAGCTCGGAGATCAGCCGATCGACAGTCCGCGTAAGCGCGGCGATTTCGCGCTCTGGCACGTCGTGTCCGAGCTTCCCGCACCAGTCTTCGTATAACGGCCGGAGCTTCTCCACGAGCGCGCGCCCGCGGCGCGTGAGCTGCACGCGCGACGAGCGCAGGTCCTTCGGATCTTCGTTGCGCTCGGCGAGACCGAGCTGCTCGAGCCGCGCGATCATCCCGGTCATGTTCTGTTTCGACACCATCAGCTTTCGCGCGAGACCGGCGAGGGTCATCGATGATTCCGAATCTTCGAGCGCCGCGAGAATCGACCACTGCTGCGGCGTGACTTTGGCGCGCTCGAAAATCGGCGCCAGCCGGCGCGTCAGCAGGTTGGCCAGCTGGATCACGCCGGATACGAGATCACGCTCGTGATCGGGCATACAGTCAATGTATTGACTAACATGGGCACGTGTCAAATTGGTGTAGCGCCGGCTTCTAGCCGGCAGGACACGCCGGCAAGTTGCCGTCGAAACGGCCGCCAGGATGGCGGCGCTACAATGCGCGGAAGATCGCCCGCCCCGCAAATACCGCCGCGTCGCCCAGCTCCTCCTCGATGCGCAGAAGCTGGTTGTACTTGGCCATCCGATCGCTGCGTGACGCGGAGCCGGTCTTGATCTGACCGGCATTCGTGGCCACAACCAGATCGGCAATCGTCGAATCCTCGGTTTCGCCGGATCGGTGCGACACCACAGCGCGATAGCCAGCGCGTTTGGCCATCTCGATCGTCTCCAGCGTCTCGCTCAGCGTGCCAATCTGATTGACCTTGACGAGAATGGCGTTCGCAATACGCCGCTCGATCCCTTTGGCGAAGATCGCCGGATTGGTGACGAAAATGTCGTCGCCGACG
>QHVY01000327.1 GCA_003223695.1 Acidobacteriota bacterium | reverse complement strand
GCGCAAGGGCCTGGCAATGTTCCGCAAAGTGAACGTGCCGGTCCTCGGCATCGTCGAGAACATGAGCTACTACATCTGCCGTCATTGCGGCGAGCGGACCGAAATCTTCGGCCACGGCGGAGGCAAGAAAACCGCCGAAATGCTCGGCGTCCCCTTCCTCGGTGAAGTGCCGATCGATCCGAAGGTTGTCGTTGGCGGCGATACCGGAGAGCCGATTGTCGTGCTGGATCCGGAATCGGCCGCAGCGAAGGCGTTCCGCGACATTGCCCGGCAGGTTGCCAATCAGGTGGAGAGCAGCTTGGGCGAGCCGGCGCACATCCATTGACGCTGTTTCTCGGCCTGATCTTCGGCGCAGTCGGCACCGTCTACCTGATTCTCGGGAAGAAAGGGCACGATCCGCTCTATCTGATCATCGGATTTCTGCTGATCATTTATCCGTACGTTTTCTCGAGTGCGATCATGATCGTAGTGATCGGTATCGTGCTGTCACTGATTCCGTACGCGCATTCGCGGGGGATGTTTTGATGTCCGAAATCGAGCGGCTCGCTCAAAAGTGGAACACCGCGTGGCTGAAGAAGGATGTCGCGGTCGTTGAGAGCATGATGACGATGTCATATGTCTACGTTCCGCCGAATGGGCGGATCCTCGACCGCACCGCCATCCTCGGCATCATCAGCTCGCCGACGTACAAACTGCGTCGAGGCAAGATCACCGAAGCGCGGTTGATTGAGATTAGCGCGAAGGTGGCAGCGCTCATCCATCGCTGGCGCGGCGCGGGAACGTTTGAAGGACGCTCCTTCACCGACGATCATCGCTGCGTGACAATCTTCGTGAAGCAGCGGCGCCAGTGGTTGATGGCGTTCGAACAGTGCTCGGCTATCGCGTGAGACCGATCACCACAGAGACACAGAGAGCCTAGGGCTTCTCTGTGTTCTCTGTGTCTCTGTGGTGATCCATCTCGTGGTGGTGATCCATCTCGTCGAAGCACTGGCCCCGACGGTGATGGTGCGCGAGTTGCTGGGCACCTTCGGCGGAGGAGGTTCCATGGCTCGCTACGACGAAGAAAATCGCGGCATTTTTGGCTATGAGGGCGAGGGCTACATGCGCGGCGGCGGCCGGGATGTTGAGGATGATCTCCGGAGGCGCTCGTATCGCGGCCTCGGCCCCAAAAACTATCAGCGATCTGATGACCGCATTCGGGAAGAAGTTTGCGAGCGGCTGACCGAGGACGATTACGTCGACGCGTCAGACATCGAAGTCAATGTTCGCGACGGCGTCGTGATGCTCTCCGGCTCCGTCGATGATCGGATCACGAAGCGCCGGGCGGAGGACGTCGTGGAGACCGTCAACGGCGTTAAAGACGTCCAGAACCAAATCCACGTCAACCGCGAGCGTGCATAAGAGTCGCGTTTTGCTGGCGGTCGTGATCCTGGCGGCGTGCAACCAAAGGACGGCCGAGGAGAAGCTGCTGAAGGATATTGAGCCGGCGATCTCCTGGGTTGCCACTCTCCACTTCGCCGCACAGCAGTGGTCGGCAGGGGACGTGCCCGGCACTTACGTCCGACTCACGGTCGACGAGGCCGAAAAGGCATTTGACAAGGCTACGACGTCCATCGATCAATCGCAGGCGAGCAAGAATCTTCGTGATGACGTTCTTCGGCAGATACAAATCTCTCGTGCCGCGGCAAAGCGGTTGCAACAGTCAATTGAAAAAGAAGATCGAGACAGCGTTGCGAAATGCGCAGAGCAATTCGCATCTGCGAGCGCCGTGCTTCAGCGTCTGCATCAACAGGAAAGCCAATGAAGAAATGGGGCGAGATCGCGTTGGGCATCGCCACGAGCATTGGCGGCTTTCTCGATGTCGGATCTATTGCGACGTCCGCGCAAGCGGGAGCCCGCTACGGTTTTCAGCTTTTGTGGGCAGTGGGCATCGGCACGCTCTGCCTGATTTTTCTAACCGAAATGTCCGGCAGGTTGGCCGCGGTTAGCCGGCACACAGTCGCGGACGCGGTGCGCGAGCGATTCGGCGCGAGAGTGTTCGTGTTCATCCTCATCGGCGTCGGGATCTCGAGCCTTTTGGTTCTGGGTGCCGAAATCGGCGGGACGTGTCTGGCGCTGCAGCTTGCGACCGGCATTTCATTTCAATGGTGGGCGATTCCGGTCGCTTTGCTCGTGTGGATCTTTCTCTGGTACACGACATTCGGTGTCATTGACAACGGGATCGCCCTTCTCAGCCTCATTACGGTCGCGTTCGTGGTCGCGATCGTGCGTCTTCATCCGCCGGTGATGGAACTGGCGGCTGCATTGGTCCCGAGAATGCCTTCCGGAGATCACGCGCAGGCCGGATATCTAGCGGTCAGCATTCTTGGAGCCTCACTAACGCCGTATCTCTTCTACTTCTACTCGTCCGGCGCAGTCGAAGATAAATGGGACAAAACGTACGTTGGCGTGAATCGCGTCGTTTCCGCGATCGGCATGAGCTTCGGAGGTCTTATCGCCGGTGCGGTGCTGATCGTCGCTGCGCTCGTGTATGGGCCGCGCGGAATCACCGTTAATGACTACAGCCAAACGGGGATGATGCTCGCGCCGCTTGGCAAGTGGGGCTTTCCGCTGTTCGTCGCCTCGCTGTTCATCGCATGCT
>QHVY01000326.1 GCA_003223695.1 Acidobacteriota bacterium | reverse complement strand
TTCTTCTCCACCGACTCGTTCGTCGGCGAGCTGGCCCTCAATCCGGTGCAATATCTATTCGAGACGATGCGGGAGGAGCCGCCACGCTTCGACGTCGCGCGCGTTCGCCGGCTCTACCCGATCATCACCCGCTATCTCGGCGTCGATCATCCCGATCCAGGCACGCTCACACTGCTCCGAACGCCGCCACTCTTTCCGCAGACAACCGGCAATCCGAATGTCGTCGTCATCCAACTCGAGTCGTTCGCCGCGTTCAAAAGCGGAGTCTTCGGCAATCGCCTGGCCGGCTGCCCGAATCTCGATGACATCGCCCGCCACGGCATCCTCTTTACCAATGCCTATTCGCCTTCAGAGAAAACAGCCCGTGCGCTTTTTTCGGTGGTGTTCGGAATTCCGGACGTGAGCCCGTGGCAGGCATCGGCACACAATCCGCTGACGGTGAATCAGTCGACGATCGTCAACGCTTTCGCCGGCTACGACAAGTTTTACTTCATTGGCGGCAGCGCAAATTGGAGCAACATCCGCGGCATGCTGGCCCACAACGTCGACGGGCTTCGCATTTTCGAAGAGGGCTCATACGCCGCAAAACCGGTCGATGTGTGGGGCATCTCCGATGACGATCTTCTTCTTGCCGCAGGTGATGTCTTCAAAGCGGAGCGAAAGCCATTCTTCGCGATCGTGATGACCGCTGGAAACCATCGGCCGTACACGATTCCGAAGGACTCCCACGGGTTCAAGGTCGTGCACGAGCCCGACGATCTCCTCCACGCAAACGGCTTCGAGAGCAACGATGAGTACAACGGCTTTCGTCTTCTCGACCACGCCCTGGGCCTTTTCTTCGAGCGCGCGCGGCACGAGCCGTACTTCAACGACACGATTTTTGTTTTGTATGGGGATCACGGCACGCGCACCGGCGCGCCTGGCGAGGCGCTCTCGCTCGGCGATCTCGCGCTGCTCGTCTACCATGTGCCATTGGTGATCTACGCGCCGGGATTCATTCACGAGCCGCGGCGCATCGACATCGCCGCCAGTCACATCGACATCATGCCGACGCTCGCCAGCTTCTGCGGCCGCCCGTATCGCAATCAGACCCTCGGTATCGATCTGTTCGATTCTGTGCGGGCCAAAGATTCTGCCGCGTTCGTCTTCACGACATTTCACCAGCCCCCGGCGCTCGGCCTCGTCCAGGGCAGCCGCTACACGATGGTGCGGTCGGGGGAAGCAGACAGCCTTCCGGAAGCGTTTTACGAGTTTTCCCGGTGGTTGCTATTTCACAATGCGCCAACGGCAGGAGTTGTGTATCATTAATGTCCAACAATAAGGTGTTAGAAAAAGCGATCGCGGTGGGCGTGGTGCTTGCCGACCAAACTCGGCATATTGCGGAAGAGCATCTCGACGAGCTGCAGCAACTGATCGAGAGTGCGGGTGGGGTGGTGGTATCGAAGATCCTCGCGAAGCGTGTCGCGCCCGACGCGGCGACGTGGATCGGCAGCGGAAAGGCTGAGGAGATCAAGCGTCTCGCCGCCAAAGAGCGCGCATCGCTCATCGTCTTCGACGACGACCTGTCGCCCGCACAGACGCGCAATCTCGAGCGCATCACCGAAGTGAAGGTGATCGACCGCAGCGCGCTCATTCTTGACATTTTCGCCGGTCGGGCGCGCAGCCGCGAAGCGCGCACGCAAGTGGAGCTCGCGCAGCTCGAATACATGCTGCCCCGCTTGACGCGCCAATGGTCGCATCTCGAACGGCAAGCGGGCGGCATCGGAACGCGAGGCGTTGGTGAAACGCAGTTGGAAATCGACCGCCGAATCGTGCGCAATCGCATCAGCCAGCTCAAAGGTGAGCTCGAAAAAATCGAGCGGACGCGGGAGACGCAGCGCAAATCGCGCAGCGCCGCGTTTACGGTGGCGTTGGTCGGCTATACGAACGCCGGCAAGTCGACGCTGTTCAATCAGCTCACCGGCGGCAAAGCGCTTGCCGTGGACAAACTATTCGCGACGCTCGATGCGAAGTCACAGCGCGCGGCGTTCCCGATGCCGCGCCAGACGGTGATCATCGACACGGTCGGTTTCGTCCGCAAACTCCCGCATCACCTCGTGGCCTCGTTCCGCTCCACGATGGAGGAAGCCGTCGCCGCCGATCTTGTTCTGCACGTGATCGACGGCAGTCATCCGCAATACGAGGAGCAGCGCGTGGTTGGCGAAGAGGTTCTCCGGGGACTGGGCATTGCTGAAGAGCGCGTGATCGATGTGTACAACAAGGAGGACGCAGAGCCGACTCTCAGTCGGCTCGCGCCGGCTAAGAGCCGGCGCTACGTCACACTCTCCGCACTCACCGGTCGAGGGGTTGAAGGATTGGTGGAGATCGTGCGCGAACGCGAGCTCGCCGGCGGCGAGGTCCTCGAGCTCGACGTTCCGCACGAACAGTCGCGCGTTCTGGCGAAGCTTCGTGCCGTCGCGGAGATCTACGACGAACACTCCGACGATCACTCCACGCGGGTCACGGCCTGGGTCCCGCGAAATGCGATGCATTATTTCGATAAGTTTTCTGTTGCGAATTTGCTGCAGCGCGCTAAAGTAAGTTGAGCATGAAATCGCTTGCATTTCGTCCAGGACCGTCACTCATTCGACTGCGGAAGATTCCCAGTCCGGGTAAGAAAGGGAGTGCTCCACAATGAGCTCTGTCCAGATCTCTGAAGAGCCACAAATATCCGCCTCACCGTCCAACCCTCCCCGCAAAAATCATCTCGAAATCGCACGCGCCAATCGTGAGCGCCTATA
>QHVY01000325.1:5223-6829 GCA_003223695.1 Acidobacteriota bacterium | reverse complement strand
CTTCGTATTCAGCGAAGCGGAGATCCAATTCTTATTTCCGGCTCCGCTGAGCCGCCGTCAACTGCTCGGCTACAAAGTGCTGCAGTCGCAAGTTGGGCTGCTTTTCGCGGCCGCGGTGATGTGGTTCTTCGCCTTTCGCGGCAGCCATTACCTCGGCATGTGGATCGCGTTTGCAGTACTCAATATGTATACGATGTTCGTGTCGTTCGCGCGCGCTCGCCTCAAGCTGATGGGCATTGGATGGCTGGCGCGGCTCGCGGTCGTCTTTGTCCTGTTCACCGCGTTCATCTCGCTCGTCGGCTGGCAATTGCGAGGCAGCACGGAAGTCATTCTCGACACATTGAATCGACAGAATTTCAGGAGCTCGGCGGCGGTGATCTCCGCAGTTCTGCGACAGCCGCCTGTCGGGCCGATTCTCGTCGTGCCCCGGCTGTTTGCCGAGGTGATCTACGCGCCCGCGGCGGCAACGCTGTTTCGGAACGCCGCAATTCTGATCGCTGCTGCAGTCGTATTGTTTTTCGCAACTGTGAAGCTCGACGTTTCGTTCGAAGACGCGTCGATCGTCGCATCGCAGCGCGCGCTCACGCGCCGCTCACGCATGCGCGGCATGCGGTTGGGCAACGTCGCCGCTGTGAATCGCCTGCCGCCTCCCTTCCGGCTCGGAGAACGAGGACGGCCGGAAATCGCCGTACTCTGGAAAAATCTGATCGCCGCAATGCGCATCTCATCGTTTCCGGTGATTGCCGTGATCCTTCCGATCGGTTTCGCGGCAGCGGCAAGCATTTTTCGCGGCCACGGCGACGTCGCTCAATCGCTGGGCATCGGTGGCTTGATCACGACGGCAGTGTTTGTCTTCGCCGGACCGCAGGCGGTGCGCAGCGATTTGCGCCTCGATCTGTTTCGGCTCGACCTGGTGAAGACGTTTCCGCTGACTGCCGAATCGCTGCTCGCCGCGGAACTGGCCGCGCCGCTTTTGGTCGTATCGTCGTTCGAGATAGTCATGCTCCTCGTCAGCTTCCTCATCCTCAACCTCGGCGGCGCGCATGCGTCGTTCCTCACATCGCCGGAGTTCATGGTCTGTGCGCTCGTCTTCGTCGTCCCGATTTCCGCGATTCAACTGCTGATTCAAAACGGGGCGATGATTCTTTTCCCCGCCTGGAACATGGGCGCCGACTCAGCGCGCGGCCTCACCGCTCTCGGTCAACGGATGCTTCTGATGATCGGAAACGTAATTACGCTAGCGATCGCGATGTTTCCTGCGGCTCTCGTCCTGATCGGCTCGATGTACGCGATGACAAGGCTTGTCAGCGCCGCTCCGGCGATGATCCTGATCGCGACAATTCCTGCGGCGGCAGTGCTCGTTGGCGAGATCGCGATTGGCCACCGCCTTCTCGCGGCGCAGTTCGATGAGATCGATATCGCCAACGATCTGGAGAACGCCACGCCATAGTGGAGGATAGCCGCCCTCGGCTGTCCGGACAGCGGAGGGCCGCTGTCCTCCACCGGAATAGGTGACTTTCCATCCGCGCTTTTACCCGACAAGTTGAATCGTCTTGTTTCCCTGCTCCTGCTGGCGCTCACCACACCTGCGTCCGCGGCGTCCATC
>QHVY01000325.1:3270-5204 GCA_003223695.1 Acidobacteriota bacterium | reverse complement strand
TGCGCGACACTCTCGGCGCACTCGAGGCGCAGGCTCGCAGCGATGCCGCAACCCTCCAGAGCGACGGCAGCTGGCCGGACATCAACTACAGCGAGATCCCGAGCGGAAGCTGGTCGCCGTGGGACCATACGCGCCGGCTGATCATCATGGCGAAGGCGTATCGGACGCCTGGCCAGTCGCTGTACAACGATCCGATGCTACGCGCAGAGATCGAGTCGGCGCTCAGCTATATTAACCATTACTATAGTGTCCTGACGTGGCCTTCCGGGAACTGGTGGTTCTGGTCCATCGGCGTCCCTCTCGACCTCGGTCCCACACTGGTCTTGATGCGCGGCGACATCAGTGATTCCGTTTACAACGATTGCGTCACCACGCTCGCATTTCACATCGGCTCATCACCCACCGCCAAAGCGTTGGTCGGTCCGGTGCCAACAGGTGAGAATCTCGTCTGGTCGGCGCACAATCACCTCTGCCTCGCGCTGCTTCGCGACGATGCGGTGATGCTCGCACAGGTGCGCGACGCGATGGCCAGCGTCTGCACGCCAACGACGGAAGACGGCATCCAAAACGAATCGTTCGCAAACGATATCGCGCGATACGCCCTGCTGACGCGGGAAACGGAGTTCGAGCTGACGCCGGAGGCGTTCGCGTCATTCTCGAATTACATTGCCGACGGCGTCGCGTGGTCGCTCTATCAAAACTATTTTGATGTGTCGGTCATCGGCCGCGAAGTCGCGCGAACATCGACGACGGGTTTCAACGGAATCGCTGCCCTTTTGCAGGCATCAGAGCTCCCGTCGCCCAGGCAGGCGGAGATTCGCGCGACGACGAAGAAGATGCTCGAGAGCTGGTCGTGGACGCTTCCGCCGGAGCTCGCGGCGCTCGCTCGAGATGCGGCGGGGGGATCGTGGCCTGCCGGACATCAGCACTACTTCACATCCGATTACACGATTCATCGCCGCCCGGGCTGGTTCGCCTCGATCAAAATGTTCTCGACGCGGACCAAATCGGGCGAAAACACGAACGGCGAAAACCTTCTCGGATCGCGTCAAAGCGACGGCCGCTTTTACCTGGTGCTCAACGGCGACGAATATTTCGGCAGCGACGTCTGGCCGGCGATCGACTGGACTCGCCTGCCCGGCATCACGGTCGAACAGAAAGCCGATGCCGCGAATAATCTGTACGACTACGGTACTCGCGCGTTCGTCGGCGGAACGGGGGATGGTCAGAACGGAGTCTCAGCGATGGACTACGCGCCGCTGAACTCCTCGGTGACCGCGAAGAAGGCCTGGTTCTTTTTCGACAACGCGATCGTTTTTCTGACGAATAGCATCAATTCGCGATCGGGAAATCGCATCGAGACGATCATCGATCAGCGTCCATCGATGTCGCCGCTGATCAACGGCGGCAACTGGGCCGTGGCGAACGGCATCGGCTATTGGTTCTATGGCCGGAGGCCACAAATCCAGCAGATCACGCGCACGGGCAATTGGGCGTCGCTTGGCGCGTCACCCGATGCGACGCCGCACACCGCGACGTTCACGACGCTGTGGTTCGATCATGGCACCGCACCGGTCAACGACGATGATGCATATGCAGTTGTTCCCGTCGCGACCGCGCAGACAATGACCAGCTTCATCGCGCCAACGATTATCGCCAATGACGCGAACGCATGCGCAGTGCGCAGCGGCGACGCGACCGCGATCGTGTTCTGGTCAGCAGGAAAAGTCGCCGGCATCCAATCGGATTCGCCGGCGATCGTCTACGTCACTCGAACTGATCTCTACGTCAGCGATCCGACGAACGGACCTGGCACACTCACGGTCACGCTGCCGCAGGGACGCTTCGTCGTGCAGCGCAATGGCGGGCGCACATTTCACGCGAAGCTCACTCCGACGCGGCGACGAGCGGCACGCTAGCGTATAGTCGGCATA
>QHVY01000325.1:0-3235 GCA_003223695.1 Acidobacteriota bacterium | reverse complement strand
GACCCGCGATGGCGGTGCACCCGAGACCACGACCAGTTATCTCTCGAGTGACCACGCGCGAATGGCGTCAGCCAACGGCAATGAGGTCATCGTCGATTTCAAATCGGGCACGATGACGACTCTCGACGCAAAAAGGAAGACGTATTCCGTCATCACGCGAGAGGAATTGGATGCCATGGCCGCGAAAGTCAAGGAGCGGATGAACAGCCCGGAGATGAAAAAAGCGCAGGAGCAGATGAAGAACCTGCCGCCTGAGGCTCAGGAACGCATGAAAGCGATGATGGGCAGCATGCTCAATCTGACTGTGGAGAAAATCGGCACACGTCGAACGATCGCCGGATATCCCTGCGAAAACTGGATGATCACGATGGGTCAGATGACCAAAACCGAAGAGTGCGTGACAAACGATTTGAAGCTGCCGCTCAAATCGTGGGAGATGTATCGCGGCTATTCGGACATGATGAAGAACATGATGGCGGCGATGGGACCGATGGCGAAGAATTTCGACGCGATGATGGAACAAATGAAGAAGATGAAGGGCTTCCCGCTCGCAACCACTACGTCCGTCGAGGTGATGGGACGGAAGTCCACGACCTCTTCCGAGGTGACGTCGATCAAAGAAGGACCCATCCCCGCCGCCGCTTGGGAAATCCCTGCGGGCTACAAAAAAGTCGAGAGTCCTCTCGCGAACGCTATGAAGTCGAAGTGACGCTACGGCTTCGTTCTCGAACCTGCTCCTCTGTTAGGCCGTAAAGCGGCGGCCCTTCGATTCCAAGGATTCCCAGGTAGACGTAAATCTGGCCGCGGTGGTGAATCTCGTGTTCGGCCATCGAGCGCAGCCATTTGCCGACTCGCAGCTCGGCGCCGCCCGGCGTGACGCATTTCTTTTCCAAATCGGCGTCGGTCAGCGACCGGAAAATTTGCATCGACTCCTCGTGCATGCGTCGGAGGAACGCAAGCGTCGCGTCATACCCGTCGGCGAGATCGCGTCCGTAACCTGGATAACGGCTCGGCCGCTGTTGAGCGTTTTCCGCGAACATCCACCGCTCCGTGGAACCGAGGTGACGGAGGATGTCGCCGAGCGTGTATTTGCCTGGCTTGTAGGTCCACTCGATCTGCTCTGGCGGAATGCATGCGGCCACGCGCAATGTGCGTTCGCGGACGCGATCGAAGTAGTCGGCAAGATCACTCATGTCGCGAGAATCGTATCTTGATCAGCGCCAAAATCATCGCGCCGCCGATCGGCGGACCGATGAGCGTGCGCGGACGATGCTCTCGAACGCGCGGTGCGCCCCTGGATTGAGGCGCCACCAGGGTTCGAGAAAACTTTCGGGAAATGCCAGTAACAAAATCGTCAGAAGGCACATCAACGTGCCGAAGACGAAAAATGAAATGAAAAGATTGGTGACGATCGAAACGCGGATCCGCTACGATTCGCCGCGCTTCTTGTGCTTCGCTTTGCGGCCGACCCTCTGCCGCTTGTCCTGAACCACTCGCGTCTGAATCAGCGGCGCGCGTTGCTGCGGGCGCAGCTTGCCGCGCGGAATGACGATCGGCGGCTGCTTTCGCATGCGATGATTCTAGCGGCATGTTGCTGCCGCTGTTATTCGCTACCTTCTTCGACGGAGCGGTCTTCGGCACGTATGTCACCGAGACCGGCCCGCAGCGGCCCGAGCACCGCGCCTTTTCAACGAACTGGTTCATCGTCGGAGCCGAACACGACTTCACTCGCCGCGCCTCGATCCTCGGCCGCGCTCGATTCACTTTCGAGCCATTCACGATTCCGCTCGAGGGTTATCCGCAACTTCTTCAGTCCATCTCACCACGGAGCGGCGGCCCGCTCACGGATCACATGCGTGCACACGACTTGATCGAGGAAGTCGCCGTCGGACTGGAGTGGCGGCCCATTCAGTTGTATCTCGCTCCGATTGGCGAGCCTCCGCTCGGCGCCGAGCCGTTTGCGCAACGGCCATCTTCGATCGATTTCGCCGAGGCACCGTTTGCGTACGATGCGCAGGAGTCGTTTCACCTCGCGACGCGTGTCGCATCAGTCGTGCTCACTTCAAAAATTGCCGATATCGAGTACGGTGTCTTCCACGCGTCGCAGTCGACGGGCCGCCACACGAATATCGACGACGGCGATATCGATTCGTGGAGCGCGCGGCTGACGATCGCGCCGCAATCGAAGTTGTCGGCGCAAGTGTCGAGCGGACGGCTCACGGAGGCGAAACGCAAGATCTCGAGCGCATCGGCTTCGTACAACGGAATCTTCTTCGCTGCGAGCGCGATCTGGACGAAGAACGACGACCTAACAGCCTACGGACTGGAGATGACCATTCGCCTCGGCGCCGGCACCATCGTGGGACGCGCCGAGAACATTCGGCAACGCACACACACGACCGTCGGCTACATCTTCGATATCGTCCGTACGCACACGCAGCGCGCAGGCGTCGGTATTAACATCGACTATCACGGCAACACACGCGCGCTGGAGCCAGTGTACGGTCACAAGCCGCAGAGCGTGTACACGTTCGTCCGGTGGCGCACGGAGGGAATCACTCGCCGAGCTTCGCCTTGAATATGCGCAGCTCCTCCGTCAGCGCGGCGACCTGCTCTTCGAGGCGCTGCAGACGATCCGTGTAGGTGCCGGCTTCAGCCGGCACAGGCGGGCTAAAGCCCGCCTCTACACTTCCGAGTGCATGAATCCAACGCGATTCCTTTTGTCCCGGTCCGCGAGCCATCTCGCGCACGAGCGGATCGAGCCGGCGAAGCGTCTCCTCGATCTCGGCGATGCTCTCGAATGAATAAAGTCGATCGCTTCGCCCGCGAAGCTCGCCGGCAGTTTGCGCACCACGCAGAAACAACAGCGTGAGGACGGCTTTCGATGGCCGATCGAGCTGCAACGTCGCGTCGAGATTGTGTTCCCACCGCACCGCCCTGCCACCCATCACCTTCCACACGAGCTTTTCTTCCTGCAGACGATCGAGCGCGCGCTGCACATCGTCTTCGCTCAACTCCATCACCGGATCGCGATTCGATTTTTGATTGCACGCCGCCACGAGCGCGTTCAATGTCAGCGGGTAATACTCGGGAGTGGCCATCTGCTTTTCGGCGAGGCTGCCGAGGATGCGGACTTCGACGGGGTCGAGCTCGCGCGAGGGCGGCTTGCGTGGCTTGCGTTCGCCGCTGAGATCGGTCACGTACGTGCTCATTCGTTCTTCGTTCTTCGTTGTTT
>QHVY01000391.1:1404-7526 GCA_003223695.1 Acidobacteriota bacterium | reverse complement strand
CGGTACGGAGTGGTACCCGTACTTGATGCGCCGCCTCGCGGAGCGGCCGGCGAACGCGATCTTCATTCTGAAGAACGTTCTGCGGCGGTAGCCGGGAGTGATCACCACAGAGCACACAGAGGACACAGAGCCGTCTCTGTGTACTCTGTGTTCTCTGTGGTGACAAACGGCCGCGGTCTAAGTCGCCACCTCCCATTTCGGCCGCTCTTTCCATCGCGGATGAAACCACACCCACTGCTCCGGCGCACGGCGGATCTGTTCCTCGATCGCCGCTGTTAGGCGTGCGGTGATTTCTACCGGATCCGAAGCGACGATCGGCTCCTGAAACTGCACGATGTGTTTTCCTCCTCGCCGTTCGACGAAGCAGATCATCACCGGCGCCTCCGCGCGGACGGCGAGTTTCGCCGGACCGATCGGCGTCAGCGCCGGCATTCCGAAGAACGGCACCTTCACGCTTTCGGCGCGAATGTTCTGATCGATCAGAAACGCGAGCAGGCCGCCGCTGCGCAGCGTACGGAACATCTCCAGCGCGCTTGTGGACGACCGCCGGCCAATGGCGCGCATTCCGAATTGTGATCGCAGGCGCTCGATGAAGCGATTCAGATCGGGCTAATCACGCTCGCGTTGCAAGACGGTCAATGGGTATCCGAGGAGCGCGACCGTCGCCGCGAGCCATTCCCAGTTGCCGCAGTGGCCGGTGAAGATCAGCGTACCGCGACCCGACGCGAGCGCCTCATCGAGGTAGTGCACGTCATGAATCTCGGTCGTGCGCTCGAGCTTTTTTCGATCGAGATTGGGCAGCCACACCAGCTCCATCAAGGATTCTCCGAGGTGGTGGAACATTCGGCGGATCGTGTCGCGCTGTTTGCGTCGCGGCCACTCGGGAAATGCGAGCTCGATATTCGTCAGCGCGCGCCGGCGATAACGTCCGAGAACATGCCACGCGACGTGACCGAGCATGATGCCGATCGCGCGGACCACGGGGAGCGGCAATGGGCGAGCGATGAGACTGAGGGCATTGAGCCCGGCGGCGATGACGCGACCTCTACGTGCTCTTCGCTTGAGGTTTCCCACTCTCGAAATCCTTGATGATCGATTCCCAATCGCCGCGCTCGCGCAGCAGCCGCTCCACCGTCTCGCGGAACGCGCCCTCGCCGCCGCGGCAGGCGAGCTTCCATTGCGCGACTTTTCGCACCTCTGGCGCGGCGTCTTCCGGTGCGGCGGTGATTCCGGCGCGCAACATCGGCGCGAGATCCGGAAGATCGTCGCCGAGGTAGAGGACTTGGTCGAAGCGGAGCTCGAATTTGTGAATCAGCCGCTCACACGAATCGAGTTTGTTCTCCGATCCCTGATGCAGCTCCTGAATCCCGAGCTCGCGCGCACGACGAACGAGAGCGGGGGAGCGGCGGCTGGTCAGCAGCGCAACGGTGACGCCAATTTTCTGCGCCAGCTTGGCGGCCAGGCCGTCGCGAACATTGAACTCCTTGATCTCGCGTGTTTCGCCGGCGTAGATGATTTTGCCGTCCGTCCAGACGCCGTCACGCGCGAATGTTAACAGCCAGATGAGGACTGAGGACTGAGGACTGAGGACTGAGGACTGAGGACTGAGGACTGAGGACTGAGGACTGAGGACTGAGGACTGAGGACTGAGGACTGAGGACTGAGGACTGAGGACTGAGGACTTCTCCTGGCGTTCGGCGCTTTGCGAAACGGGCAGCAGCGAACGGCCAATTGCGAACGGCTACGGCGCAGCGGGCGGGGAACTCAGTCCTCAGTCCTCAGTCCTCAGTCCTATTTCTGCTCTCCGCGCTATTCTTTACGGATCGTGGGAGTGCTTTATCGCGAATTCGAGCGCACGCTCGACGAGTGGAGCCGTCGCTTCGCCGGAAAACCGCGGCAGGAGATGATCCATCTCTTTCTTCTGGCGCTCGAGCGAGAAGAGATCGTCGCCGTGAGCTATCGCGAGAATGCGATCGCGCATCGGCTCGCGGCGATGCCGATCGACGAAGATGTTCGCGAGCTGATTCGCCACGCGCTGATCTGGATCTGGAAAGACGAGGAGATGCACTCGATCTACATCCGCGGCGCGATCCTTCGCTTCGGAAACTTTCGGCTCAAAACAACAGCCTATCTGCGTCAGCTCGCGGGCGGAGTGGGCGGGTGGGCGAGCTCCGTTCTGATGCACGCTCGCTGGCGCGACGCTCCTGTCTCGCGCGCAGTCGCTCGCATGACCACGGGAGTTGGATCGCTGTTCGGCGCGATTCCGCCGGAAGTGAAGTCGTCGCTCGAATACTCGTCATTTCGCCAATTTTGCGAATTCAACGTCGACGCTGAAAAGACTGCCTTTCTGTGCTGGAGCCGCATCCGTCAGCTGGCCGAGAATGAATCGAACATCTCAGCCGCGCTGCTTACAGATTTCCGCCGCATCGAGCGCGATGAAGAGCGTCATGGTCAGCTTTTCCAGTTGTTCGTGCAAACATTTGATGAGAACGATCAAATCGCCGAAGGTCAGAGTGCCACGAAGCTTGCGGAGAACATCTCGAAAATTGGCGAGGAATTTCTGCCGAGGAGAATGCGGCCGCGCTCAGTGATCGATTCGCCCCTCGGCAGCGGTGGATCAGTGTTTGTCATCCGCGGCGATTCAACTGATCAGAAGAAGACGATATTCGATCGTCTTCTGAACGAGTGCGGTCTGCTCGCCGCGTTAAACGAACGCGCATCACGCCTCGGCAAGCGATTCGCTGAGATGACGGTAGCGATCAAGCCTACGTTTATGCTCGGCTACAGCCACAAGGATCCGTCGGTCGTCAGCGATCCAAAAACGCTCGATCAACTCGCACGCTTTCTGCGTGATGCAGGCGTGCGCGACGTGATCGCGATCGAAGGTCCCAACATCTACGACGAGTTTTACGGACGGCGATCGGTGCGTGACGTTGCTGAATATTTCGGCTTCACATCGCCGTCGTATCGGCTGGTCGACGCGTCCGACGATCAGGTGGGGCATCCGTATGCGCGCGGAATGGCGCAGTACACGGTCAGCCGGAGCTGGCGTGACGCCGACTTTCGCATCTCGCTGGGGAAAATGCGCAGCCATCCGATCGAGCTCGCGTATCTCTCGCTGGCAAACGTCGAGTGGCTCGGTGCGCGGTGCGATCAGTTTCTCTTCTGCGAGCGTCAGGCGCAGCGAGAAACGGCGATCATGATGCTTCTCGATTCGTGTCCGCCGCATTTCGCGCTGCTCGAAGCGTGGGACAACATTCCGGACGGTCTCGTCGGCGTGATGGGATGCAAGCGGCCGCGTTCGCCGCTGCGGTTCTACGCTGGACGCGACGCGCTCGCGGTCGACGTCGTCGCCGCGCGGCACATTGGAATTCGCGATCCACGCGACTCCAGCATCCTGCGCGCGGCATTCCACTGGTTCGGCGCCGATGACGCCACTCCCGAGGTCATCGGCTGCGATGAGCCGGTGACGCCGTGGAAGAGCCCTTATGACAACGAAATCTCGACCTTGCTCAGTCTCGTCGCGTATCCGACATACGTTCTCGGCAGCGGACGCGGAAAGCTTTTCGTTCCCGAGATGGATGAGTCGGCGTTTCCGCCGCTCGAGCGGCCGTCGCTTCCGCTGCGTGTGGCGCGCCGCGCGATGCAATCGATGATCGGCTTGAGACTCGGTCGATGAAGGTGGCGATCATCGGGGGTGGGGTGGGCGGCCTCGCAGCCGCGACGCGCCTGGCGATCCATGGACATCGCGTGCAGATCTTCGAGGCTCGCGATGATGTCGGCGGCCTCGCGTCGGGATTCGAAGCGGGAGGCGCCTGGTTCGATGGCGGCCCGTACATCGTGCTCGATCGCCCCGGTCTCGAATGGGCATTCGAGAAGATCGGTCTCGATATCAGCGCGCTTCGTTTGACCAAAGTCGAAGATTTCTACAACGTCGGCTCAATTCACATCTATCTCGATCTGCAACGGACAGTTGAGGGCTTGGGAGACGCCGGCCGCGCTTACGAGAAATTCGTCAACCACATGAATATGATTCGAACGCGCCTCGAGCCGCTCCTGCGCATTTCACATCCAAACGTGCTCGAGCTCGCCCGCCATGGTGCTCTCTCCGCCGCTCCATTTCTCCTCCGCTCCCTCGGCAGCGTCCTGAAGCGCAGCGGACTTCCGCGCGACGTGATCGATGCGATCGCCATCTGGACTCATGTCGCCGGTCAGACAATCGACTCCGCGCCGAGCGTGATGGCGTTCGTGCCCGCGTTGATCCATTGCGTCGGCGCCTTTGTCCCCAAGAATGGGATGCGTGCGATCCCGCAACTCCTCGCGGACAACGCGCGCCAGCAGGGCGTGGAGATCCATTGCAGTAAAGCTATACGAAAAATAGTCATAAGAAGCAGTCGTGTTCTTGCCGTGGATGACATCGAATGCGATGCCGTCATCTCGAATTACAACGGCATCGGCACGTATGACCAGTTGGTCGAGGTCCGAAATCGAATTCGAAAGAAGCTTCGCACGATGCCGTTGCAATCACCGGGCTTATGCGCTTATCTCACGGCAAAAAGCGAAAACGGCCCGTATCTTCGATTTCGGCTCAACCGAGGACTGCAGCTGCGGGTGACGTCTCCGGGCACCGTTCGCATGATCATGCCGTTCGATCGGAATGCGAGCGAAGAGCAGCAGTCGGCCGAGCTGCAGCGCATGCTGGACAATCCGTGGTGGCGCGAAGGGCTCAGCGAGCGAGATGCATCTCTATCGCGACAGCATGAATCCGGCGATGACGCGGCGGATGATGCTGCGTGGCCGGCTGCCGCATCGCAGTCCGTGGATCAAGGGACTGTATCTCGCCGGCGCATCGACGCATCCCGGACAATGGGTCAGCTTCTGCGCGATTTCCGGGATTCTCGCCGCCGACTTGCTGCACGCCGATCATGCTGCCGGTTCAATTTGACGACGTGAATGGAAAACGCCTCCGCTATTTTCGCGGCGGCAAAGGTCCGACGATCGTCTTTCTTCACGGCTATCCCGACAACCTGCAGATGTGGAGCGGAGTCATTCCCCTGCTTCCCGATTTCGAGGCGATCGCCTTCGATTGGCCGGGGATGGGCGGGAGCGAAGCGTGGGTGGGTGGGGCGACCCCGTTCGCGATGGCCGACCGGCTCATCGCGCTGCTCGATCACTGGCACGTGAATCGCGCTGCGGTCGTAGGCATCGACATGGGTGGCCAGCCGGCCGCTGTCGCCGCTGCGCGAAATCCCGATCGCGTCTCCTATCTGATCATCAGCGGCTCGCTGCTGCAGTGGAATGTTGGGACGTCGTGGGAGATCGCCCTTTTGCGCCGCTTTCGATTCAATCAGTTCGCGATCCGCAACTTTCCCCGGATGGTCTTCCGTCGCGCGGTGTCTACATCGATTCCGCATCTCGCGGATGACATCCGCGACGATTTCTGGGTTCACTTTCGGCGCCCCTGCCGAGGCTTCCGCAAGAGATCTCGGTGCCGACGCTCTGCCTTTGGGGCGCCGACGACCGCCATTTCCCGCCTGCGCACGCATTGCCCGGCGCAAAGCTCGAAGTCATTGAAGACGGTCAGCACTGGCTTCCGCTGCAGAAGCCGGCGGAGTTCGTCCTTCATCTGCGGAGCGCCCTCGGCACTCCAACTTTTTCTTATTGAACGCTGTACTTCTGTCATCACGACAAGGAGGTTCTAATGAAGAATCGAGGATTCGTGTTCCTCGCAGTTGTACTCGGTATGTCAACACTTTACGGCCAGGAGCTTCCCTCGGGGACTCTCGGCGGCGGCAGGCTCGAACGGCGAGAGCCGCGGATCCGCCAGCTATCCCATGGGATCGCCGCGACGCACGTACCTGTGAATTGGTCCGCTTGCGGAGTTGCAAAAATTGACGGCGTCATCAGCGCCGGCGAGTGGAGTGGCGCAGCGAGTCATGTCATCACCATCAACACATCGACTGGAACCGTTAATGGCACGTTGTATGTGATGAATGACAATCTCAATCTGTACATCGCGTTGAAGTTTCCCGAGTCCGCCGCGCTTTATGGCAGCCTCGGAGTGGAGTTCGACAACAACAACAATGGAGTTCCCTTCGAGCAGGGTGATGATGCCTACGTTG
>QHVY01000391.1:0-1321 GCA_003223695.1 Acidobacteriota bacterium | reverse complement strand
GATGGCGTACATCAACGATGGCACGTACACGGTGTATGAGACAGCGCATCCGCTCAACAGCGGCGATACCGGGCATGACTTCGCGCTCCTCGCCGGCCAGACGGTCGGCTTCTTCATTTTTCATCGCGAGATCGATAGCGGCGGCACGCTCTACGACACTTACTATCCTGATGCTGCGGTGTACGATCAGATCACCGTTAGCTCGTGTGCTCCGCCCGTTCTGAGCGGTTGCGGCACGCCGACGCTGGATGGAATCATTGGCGCGGGCGAGTGGTCGAGTGCCGGACAGTTCCGTCTGTCGGTCGCCACTCCGCATGGCGGCACCACGCCAGCGACTCTGTACGTAATGAACGACTCGTTCAATCTGTACACAGCTTTGGCGTTCGACCAAACCGCGATCCTGACCGGTGGGAACGGCATGGACTTTACGTTTGACAAAGACAACAACGGAGTCCTCTCCACCGGAGACGACACTATCTTGTTCAATGCTGCAATCGGATTTTTTGATGAAGTCTGGCTTTCCTGCGGAACGGCAATTTGCGGCGATTACGACACGAATCATGGCGGCACCAACGACGGCGCAGCCGCATTCGCTAATGATGGTTCGCACTCCGCATACGAATTCGCGCACCCGCTGAACAGTGGCGATAGCGATGACGTCTCGCTCAGCTACGGCGATTCGATCGGCTACAGGCTCTTCCTAACCATGATCGAGCCGGGTGGTGTTTATCCGGGCGGATTCGGCGAAACATCGTTTCCCAATTACGGGCAGTTCGCCAAGTTGTCGATCTGCACGCCGCCGCCGGCTCAGAGCGTCTCTGATCTGACGAAACAGGTAAACGTGCTCGCCGGCGACGGCAGCTTGAGCTCGAAGAACGCGGACGCGTTAAAGAGCGATCTGAGCAGGGCAAACGGCAACCTGCGCAACGGAAAGAACAAACAGGCTGCGAACGACCTTGGCAACTTCATCATGGATGTGCGGAAGATGATTCGCAAAGGAGATTTGAGTGATCGGAAGGGGCAGCCGCTGATCAAGGCGGCGAGCACCGCGATGTCGCAGCTCTAATCGAGAATTGCTTGTAGCAGTCCCTGATCTTCCGCGGAGGCGAAGAAGTGATGCGGGTTTTCCGCCTTCAACGCCTCCGCGGACGTTTTTCCCGACGCGATGGCGATGGTCGTGGCGGAGTGAGGAGCGCCGCAACGCACGTCGTAAATCGAATCGCCGATGATCACCACCTCACGTCCACGGAAGCGATGACCGCTGAGCTCTTTCGCACGGGCGATGGCGATCAGCGGCAGCTCCTCGCGATGTGGTGAGTCG
>QHVY01000390.1 GCA_003223695.1 Acidobacteriota bacterium | reverse complement strand
GCCGATTCCACGCGAGCGCCAGCGGCGCCGCCGCCAGTCGTGCCAGCGGCACTTCCAGGATCGCGACTAGTGCGAGAACGTGGTTGCCGATGAGCACGAGAGGAACGATCCAGACCAGCAGGCCGTAAAGAGCGAATACGGCAACATCCCAACAGACCGCGCCGATAACGAGTGTGCGGTCGCTCAGAAGTCGTTTGTCATGGAGTCGCATGGCGATCCAGACAGCCGCGGATAATTTGACACACACCAAAACGGCGGCGATCAGCGCGAAGTTGTTCCACAGCACGGCCATCGCGTGCCGGCTCCTGCTGATCCAAACGGCCAGTGGCAAGACGACGGCGAGGAGCGTCAGGCCCACAAACACGCTCGCCTTGACGACCCATTCGCGACCGCTCATGCCGATGTACAGACTCTGCACGAGCTGCTTCCACGTCGACGCCATGAGTGCGATAAGTACCAGCAGCGCGATCGCGATCGCGCGCGGCATCCCGACTACTTCGACCAACCGATGCGCGCGTTCGATCACTACCGGAGCGGCGCCGGAGAATCTCAACGCCAGCGGGGTGGCAACGAGGACAAGCATCCACGCGGCAAGCGTGCTCCACATCATTGCCTTCAGCTTGGCGGCGATGAGCGATGCGTCGGTCAGTGGCCGTGTTCCGAGGAAAGAATTCACGCTATAGGAATCGCTGACTCTCGCAGCGACGAATGCGGCCATGAACGGTGGAGTGAACAGCACGAAAAGAAGCACCTCGAAGATGAGCTCCGGCGTTTGCCGGAACGGGTAAAGCAAGACCAGCTCGAAGGGCAACAGAATCGCGACCCACCACGGCAGCGAACGTCCGTACAGCCGCCACTCGAACCACGTTTGGGCGCGCGCGGCAGAACGAAATGGATCGCGCGCGGCGGTCTTCCCGACCCGGGTGAACATTCCTCGCCAATCGGGCACGTCGCCACGACGCGCTCGCGAAATGGCGAAACGGGCGACGAAATATGCGAGTGGAACGTGCGGCACCAGGATTGCCAGCATCACCAGCTCGCGGGCTTTGTAGTTGAGCGCCACCATTACGACGGCGTCGATCATCGCCAGCCACAACACGGTGATGATCACGCGCAGGCCTGGCATAGGGTATGGCATCCACGTCAGCGCCTGCGTCCAGGCAAGAAGCGAAGCGGCAAGCAACGCCGGCCAAATCACCGGCACATCGACGTCGGAGGGCCAGAGTGCGAGAAGCCTCGTTCCGAACCACAGAATTGCCATGGCCACCGATCCGTAAAGCATCGGCCATCCCACGAGCGCATCCGTCGTCACCGGCAAGGTGAACATTCGGGCGGGATATATCGATTGTCGTGCAGCCAGGTCCCCGGAAAGACCGAAACTGAACATCGCCAGGAAATACAACAAGGTAGCCGTCAGAGGGACAGCCACCAGGAACGCAAAACTCTCGTCATCGAGTTCAACGCGCTGTCCCCGCTCGAGGATCACAAGCTTGATCATCGCGAGGACGAACAGGTAGCCGATCAGGGCGATCAGTCCCCAGCGATGTCGTCGCCGGAATTGCCACGCGACTGCGGCGGCGGGCGAGCGCATCAAGCCTTCCCGACACGCGCAACGAATATCTCATCAAGCGACAGCACGCGTCCGTCGACGCGGTGCGATTCCTTAATGTCGTTTAGCGGCGCACTCAAAACGATCTTGCCCTCGCTGATCATCGTGACGTGATCAGCGACCTGCTCCACTTCCTCCAATAAGTGCGAGGAAAAGAGCACCGTGCGGCCTTCGTCGGCGATGGTGCGAATGACGGCACCGAGGATGTCGCGGCGAACGATGGGATCGAGGCCGGACGACGGTTCATCCAGCAGGAGTAATTCGGGCCGATACCCCAGCGCGATGAGCAGTCCCGCCCGCGCCTTCTGCCCCTTCGAGAGGTTCTTGATTTTCGCCGTGGGGTCGAGTGCAAAGGCTTGCCGCAACTCCTCCGCGTAAACATCGTCCCAGGCGGGATAGAACGCGCGAGAGTAGCGAATGAGCTCTTCAACCCGCATCCACCCAGGGAGGTCGTTCTCCTCGGATAGATAGCCGATGCGCGACAAAACGCCGACCGGATCAGCGACCGGATCGAGGCCGAAGACGCGCACCGATCCGCTTTGCGCCCGTAGTAGACCCAGAATGTGTTTGATCAGCGTCGTCTTGCCCGCTCCGTTTTCACCGACGAGACCGTAAACGGCCCCGCGCGGCATGGACAAGCTCACTGAGGCCAGAGCCGTCTTGGCACCGAAGCGGCGCGTCAGCTCCGACACGTGGATGACTGATTCACTCACGGTGGATTGAGTGTAAACGCCGCGGCGTCAAACGACTTCGGATGCCGCCAGCTTGCGGAGTACGTATCGCTTCACCTTTCCCGTTGCCGTTTTCGGCAATTCATCGACGAACCTGATCGTCCGGGGGCATTTGTACGGCGCAAGCGACTTCTTCACGAACTCGCGCAGCTCGAAAGCGATGGCATCCCCTGGCGAAACTCCCGATCGAAGGACGACGACCGCATGAGGTTTGTGCAGACCGTCATCGTCGGCGACGGCAATCACTGCGCATTCGACAACAGACGGATGTCGTACCAGCGCCGCTTCAACCTCGACAGGCGAGACCCAGATGCCTCCCGCCTTGATCATGTCGTCGGAGCGGCCACCGTGAACGTAGAAACCGTCGGCGTCCTGTGCGTACTTGTCGCCGGTGCGGATCCAGTGGCCCTCGATGGTGTCTTTGGTCTTCTCGTGCTTGTTCCAGTACGCGGCGCAGGTCGAGTCACCTTTGACCAGCAAGTTGCCGATCTCGCCGACCCGAACGGGCTGGCCATCGTCGTCCAGGATCTTCGTTTCGTAGCCCGGCACTGGTGTGGTAGATCTCGGTGGAGCCGATGCCGTCGAGGATGTCGACGCCCGTACGAGCGCGCCATCGCTCGAGGATCGCTGCGGGAAGCGCTTCGCCGGCACTGACGCACATACGAACCGAGCTGAAATCCGCTGCGATGCTGTCGTCCATCGCTGCCAGCATGTTCGCGTAGGCCGTGGGGACGGCGAAGAACAACGTAGGACGGTGATTGCGCACCACTTCGAACACTGCGGTCGGAGTTGGACGTCCCGCAAACAACACGGCGGTGCCGGCGACGTGAAACGGGAAGTACTGCGCGTTGCCGAGGCCGTACGCGAAGAAAAGTTTCGCCACGCTGAAACAGCGGTCCTCT
>QHVY01000389.1 GCA_003223695.1 Acidobacteriota bacterium | reverse complement strand
TTCCCAGGAGTTCCGGGCCTGGAAAACTCACTTGGCCCAGCAGAGTCGAGGAACCGAGGAGGAAGGACACGCCAATGGCGAACGCGCGCACACGGAGCATCACGCCATCCAATTTCGCTCTCCGCGCAGGTTTGCGCAAGAAGAAGGTCAGAATCGGACGTGGTGGAGCCGAACGGGATCGAACCGTCGACCTCCTGAATGCCATTCAGGCGCTCTCCCAATTGAGCTACGGCCCCACGCTTCGGTTGGCAGGTTCGCTAACGCCGCCGTCCGATCAAAATTCCAGAGCTATCATATCGTCACTCGTGAACAAGCCCCGCATTCCGCGGCCCTTTTCGCTCCGTCAATTCTCGCTCTCGCGGAAGCTTCCGCCGCTCCGCCTGCCGGGTTCGGCCGCCCGCAACACACGGCCGATTTTTCCCAAGCCGCCTCGATCGTTCTTCGCCACGTTCCTTCACAAACGATGAAAAAAATCGACATGTACCTAGTGCCGAGTGCCAAGTGCCAAGTAAGACCATCCTTGGCACTCGGCACTGGGCACTCGGCACTATCAAAGCTCACATGATCCCTCCGGCCGGAATGGCGATCGCCGCCCTGACGCTGATGCTCTGGATTTTGTGGAGCGACACGATCCGCAGCCGACGTCCCACGCCCGTGCTTTACGCGGTGCGCGTTGCGCTGTATCTGATCATGGCCGCGTTGCTGGTGGTCAACCGCCTGCGCTACCCGGGCATGTTCTCCACGAGCGCGACCGTGTTGATCGTGATCACGGCATTTGTTGGGGTATTCGGCGCATTCTATTTCGGGCGGCGCCTCGTCCGCCGGGTCTGATGAAGCGATTTCTGCCGTTTCTCGCAATCTATGCGTCAACTGCGCTCGGCGCGACGTTCCTCGTCCCGTCCGACGAAGTCCTTGTGCGCGCCTCGCGGGCGATCGTGATTGCCACCGCGGGCGACGCTCACTCTCGCTACGCGCCGGGCGGGTGGATCGAGACGGTAACGCAGTTGCGCGTCGAAGAGGCGATCAAAGGACCGGTGAGCAGCGGCGACATGATCACCGTGACGGAGCTCGGCGGCACAGTCGGCAACATCAGCTACGTCGTTCCGGGAAGTCCGCGATATGAGAGCGGCGAGCGCGTGCTGCTTTTCCTGGAGACGAACGATCGAGATGAGTGGGTCTCCAAGAATATGGCCGTTGGGAAGTTCGCGTTTTCCGGCGGGCATCTGATTCGCGATTCCGAGGAGCTGGTGGGGTGGGATGCGGAGACGGGAGCAGCGCATCGCGAGCCGCTTCGCAACGAGCGCCGCTTCCTGACATTCGTTCGCGATATTGCCGCTGGACATACTGCGCACGCTGACTACGTCGTACAGAATGAAAGGCTCATCACGCCGAATGCTGCGTCACCGTCGACATATCTGCTGCAAATCGGCGGGCGCGGACTGCGATGGAATCGTTTTCCCAACTCGGTCGTCTTCCTCAGTCACGGCACGCAGCCCGGCGCCCTCGGCGGCGGCCTAACATCGCTGCAGCGTGGATTGGCAGCATGGACTGGCGCACCTGGCGCGAACGTGAGTTACCAATACGGCGGGACGACATCGATCGCGCAGACGGGATTTGTACCGGGCGGCAACGCCGACGGCGTCAACACGGTTCAATTCAATGATCCGGCAAACGAGATCTCCGGATCGTTTCAGTCGGCGAACGGCGCAACGCTGGCGATCGGCGGCGCGTGGAACGATAGCAGTACGCACAGCGCGTTCGGCGAAACGTTCTTCACCATCACCGAGGCGGATTTGGTGGTGCAGGATGGGATTACGGGCGCCGGCCTGACGGGCCCTGGGTTCGATCACGTCATCACGCACGAGCTTGGCCACACCCTCGGTCTGCGCCACTCGGATGAGCCGCCGGCGGGCGGCACGAACACATCGAACGCGATCATGAACTCCAGCGTCAATTTCAACAATGACTCGTTCGGTTCGACACTGCAGGCGTGGGACATCGAAGCAATCGACGCGGTCTACGGCAGCGGTGTCGTCATTCCGCCATGCAATCCGCCGGTGATCACCTCACAGCCGCAGTCTGTATCAATCATTAATACAGCGGCGAATCTGAATGTCAGCGCATCCGGCGACGTACCGCTGCAATATCAATGGTTCATCGGCGCGACCGGCAACACGTCGCAGCCGATCAGCGGGCAGACGGCCGCGCTGCTCACGGTGCAGCCGGCGGTGACGACTCAGTACTGGGTTCGCGTCACGAACAGCTGCGGGACTGCAAACAGCAACACGGCGACGGTGACGGTGAACGGTTGTCCGGCCGTGACGATCAACTCGCTCTCGTTGAGTACGCTCATCATTCAAGGGAAAAGCACCACGCTCAGCGTCGACGCGAACGGTGGCTCGGCTCTCACGTTTCAGTGGTTCATCGGAAATCCGGGATCGACACTCGTGCCCGCGGGAACGGGCAGTTCCCTTCTCGTTCATCCCAGCGTGACGACGAATTACTGGGTGCGCGTCACGAATAGTTGCGGCGGGTTCGCCGACAGCGACGTCATCATCATCACTGTGCAGCCGTGCAACGCGCCGGCGATCGTCGTTCAGCCGAATGGCGGCGACATCCTGGACGGCACGAGCGCCGTGCTCTTCGTCGGCGATACCGGCACGAAGCCGGAAAACTATCAGTGGTTCGAAGGCGCGGTGGGCAACGTATCGACGCCGGTGACCAACGCGACATTCGCATCATTCACCACGCCGCAACTGCTCGCATCGACGTCGTACTGGGTGCGGATCACGAATGATTGCGGGACCGCCGACAGTCAGGTCGCGCAGCTCAACGTCGTCTCGACATGCCGTGCTGCAGTAATCGTTTCGCAGCCTCAGGATCAATTCGTGAGCAATGGATCGACTGCGACACTGCGTGTCACCGCAACGGGCACTTCGCTCACCTATCAGTGGTATCAGGGCGCCGTGTT
>QHVY01000388.1 GCA_003223695.1 Acidobacteriota bacterium | reverse complement strand
TCAATCGTCAGGGTCCGGACAGCGGCCCGAGCTATCGCTCAGAGATTTTTTTCACGTCACCAACGCAGGAGCGCATCGCGCGCGCTTACGTAGATCAACTGACGAAAGCTAATGTTTTCAAATCACCGATCGTCACGAGGATCGAATCGCTAAAGGACTTTTATCCAGCCGAGGATTACCATCAGGATTACCTGATCCATCATCCGGGTCAGCCTTACATCATGTTCAACGATCTGCCGAAGATCGATGCGCTGAAGCGCGTCTATCCACAACTCTATCGCCCGACTCCGGTGGCTCTCGACGCGGCGCGGTGACGAAGAGGCGTTTCACGATCACACATCGCATCGCCTGAGCTCCGCTTCGAAAGGATGCGCTACAGATTCATCGAACGAGTATTCGCAAGGTTCGACAAATCGATATCCGCGCCCTCGGGAACAGGAAACTGGCCGAAACACGCCATACATTCAATCCTCATCCCGTTTCCGCTTTCCCAGTCGACCTTGTCCGTCTCGACATCAGCCGCAATGAAGAGACGCCGTTCGTCGTCGATCTCCGCCGAGAACTCAAAGGAGCGTACGACCTGTTCAACGAGTTTGAATGGCACCGCTGCATTGGTCGACCATCGGCCTTTTGCTTCACCTCGATTGCTACAGAAGGGGCAGACGATTGGCAGCTCATTCCAACGCGTCGCAGGCCTCGGATCCGCGTACATCGACGAACCCGAGAATACCTCGGTTACGTCATAGCGCCACAGATTCCAATCCGTGTAGAGCCCTACACAGATTATGCGAGAACCGGAATTCCCAGCCGCTTCAGGTATTGAAAAACTGGATCGTAATATTCGGGCGGCCGAGTCGGATCGGTGCGCTCACCAGGCGGGATGAAAATCGCCATTCCTTGTCTTGCTCTCGTAAGCAACACCCGATAGGCATTCAGCAGATAACGGCGGTTGTCAGCGTTGGCAACATTCAGCCAACGGCTTCCTCGGAAGTCGTGATAACTCCATGTCGCACCGTTCATTCGGAGATCGGCGTCCCACGTTACGCAAGTCCAATCGAGCTCCAGTCCCTGAACCTGAAATTCCGTGGCTGCGTCTTCGAGGTAAAAGCTCGACCGCGTGTCCTCTTTTTCATTGAGAAACCAGCACACTGGATCTACGTCAACGCGAATATCGATCGCGTGAGGTTTAAGACGCTGCGCCTTTGACGACGCGAGGAGACCAAATCGCTCCGATCCGCGCGCGTGACTCCTAACCCAATGCTTTCCGGCGCTCAAGTCGCGGGTAATCACAACCGGATAGCGACTTGATAGTTCCTGCAGCGCGGACATCGCCGTGTGTTCTTCTTGATCGAGAACCGCCTTGACAAATGCAGATACATTTTCGGCTCGAAATGATCGCATCGAGACAGACAGATGAAGACAATCATCGAAATACGTTTCCGGGCGATGACGAACGGCGTCGAGCGCGTGGCCAGCGGCGTATTCGCTGTCGGTGAGTCTCGACGAGATATGCATGCGCCAATCGGGAAAGCGTGCGTTGATCGCCTGGAGCCAGGCGTCGATGCCGGCTTCGCCGGTGTTGATCTCCTGACCTCCACCGACCAGACACACGACGACTCCCCAGTCAGAATGGCGATCCAAGTACGAGATCAGAAACTCCGGCTCCGATTGCGAGAAATCGGGGACGTTCTTCTTGCGACGCATAAAACTCGCGGTCTGCCGAAGCGTCCATGCGCGCTGCGCCTCATCGAATACAGCAACGTGTTCTGCCGGAGGGCCGGAATCAACAATTGCGTCATCGCGGAAATGATGGACGTTCTGGATGAATGCCTTCACGCTTTCGCCGATCTTCCCTTTGCGAACCAGATTGCCAAGAGATCTCTGGCGCGCGACCTCATCGCGGGTCAACGCTTCTCGAAGCACCGCGACGAGAGGGCCATTGCCGGACAGATAAACCGCTGGCGAGGTCACATCGATGTCTCGCCGTCGCGTGGCGACATTCAGTCCGACGAGCGTTTTTCCAGCGCCAGGCACTCCTGTGAGGAAACAGATCACCTTGCGTCGGTCGCGTTTCGCTTCGTCGATGATGCTTTCGATTCGATGCGAGGTGACGCGAAGATTCTCAGCTCCGGCATCGTGTCGCGCGATCGCTTCCACCGAGTGTTGAGCATAGAGAGCGCGTGCCGCCTCAACGATCGTCGGCGTCGGACGGTATGGTGAAGCCAACCATTGCCGTGCATCGATCGGTGGTCCACTGGCGTTTGAAAGCACAAGGTCAATCGCTTCGCGAAACGCGAATTCATCGACGGCGATCGGACGATAGACGCCGTCGGGATCAATCTGGAGAGCGACTACCGGACAGTGGTGCGCTGCCGTCGCCAACAAGACTGGAACGATGGGCTGGTGATGGCTCCCTTCGTGAAAATTTTTGAGGTCGAGAGCGTAGTCCCAAACCTGCTCGATCGCCGAACGTTCGAAATCGCTTGCGCCAACCTTGAATTCGACGACGAAAACGACGGACTCGATGAGCAGCACTACATCGACTCGTCGGCCCATACGCGGAATACTGAATTCGAAGAAAAGCGAGCCGTCGAGTCCCGCCAGCCGACGTCGGAGAAACTCAATTTGCGCTCGCCATGCGTCAGTCTGTGTTGGAAGAACTGAGAAAGTACAGTTTCGCCGTTGCGAGAAACTCCTCGATCGAGGCGCCGTACCACGCCCGCGAGATAGCGGCAACACGGCTTATTTCTTCCGACGAGTCCATGAATGCAGGGGATGATGCCAGGAAGCGGCCACGGCGTCATTCGCAAAAAAAGGGCGGCCTCGCGGCCGCCCGTTCTAATTTCGATGAAGTGACTTCTACGAGCACCCGCTCGTGCTGCCGCAGTTCAAGCACTTGTAGCACGCCCCGTTTCTCACCATGATCGAGCCGCAGTCGCTGCACGACGGCGCATCCTGCTGATACAGGAACGCGGCGTTCGGCTTCGGATTCGGCGCATCGGCGTCCCTCGGCGGCAGCATGACCGGCGTGATGTTCTGCACGAA
>QHVY01000387.1 GCA_003223695.1 Acidobacteriota bacterium | reverse complement strand
CAGCGTGGGATTCGGATACGTCTTCTACATGCCTGATGCACTCGGGTTGTTCATGCTTTGTCTATGTTTTCTCGGCATCGGCGGCGCGAATTTCGCCGTCTACACACTGTGGCTGCCGGAGCAGTATTCGACCGAATGCCGAGCGAGCGCGTTCACCTTTGCGACGTCCGTGGGCCGATTCGCGGGCGCAGGAATCACATTTCTCGTCGGCATGGGCGTCGCTCGCCACGGCAGCCTCGGCGTCCCGGTGGCGATGACGTCGTTGGCATTCATCGTGGGATTGATGCTCCTTCCGTTCGGAATCGAAACGCGCGGACAGGCACTGCCCGATTAGAGTCGATGGACGAACATCTCCTCGAGCAGCGACCACGTTTTCCCGTGATCCGAGGATTTGAAACCTCTCCAGTGGAAAGAGCGGCGCGTGATCTCGGAGAAGATCCAGCGATTCAGTGATTCGTCAGCGTTCTTTCCTTCCAGCACAATGTCGTCGTTCACCTTCCGGGCGGTGAGTACATCCAGATGGTTGTACACGGGACCGACGAACGCGATCCGCCACGCGTCGGTGGTCGGGTCGTAATAGCGAACCGTGATTCCCCATTCTCTCTTTGGCGCTTCCGGCTTGAGACGCTCGCCCCGTGAAGGGCAGATGAACGAGTCCACCACCGCCCGGCCATCGAGTCCCCACCGCCAGTGCCATTCGCATTTGGCGGTGATGTTCGATCCATCCTGCAGGTAAGCGTGGTAGTCGATGACCCAGTCGCCGACCAATTGCCCGAAAAGCATCATCTTGTCGGGATAATCTTTGGTAGGACCATCGGAGAG
>QHVY01000386.1:2462-5721 GCA_003223695.1 Acidobacteriota bacterium | reverse complement strand
CAGCTTGCGGTCAACGAAAAATGCGAGCGACGTTCCGTCGGGGGAAAAGAAAGGCGTATCCGCACCCTCGGTTCCATCAATTGAGCGCGGCTCCCCTTCACTCGACGACCGCAGGTAGAGAACCGATCGTCCGGCAGTTCCTTCGCCTTCAAAAACGAGACGCGATCCGTCCGGCGAAATGGCGAGCGGCTGCCAACCATAGAGCGTTGCTGGACCGGCGGGAACCGGAATGGAGAACCGCTGAACTCCCGCTAGGCCAGGAACCGATCGTATCGTCCGCCAGACAAGGACGCCGGCAGCGATCAAGGCGATGAGACCGAGGGCTGCGACGCTCCACTGGAATGATCGGGTCCTCGCTTCGGGCTCTGCCTGTTTAGAGATCCACCTGAGCTGAAGAACAACATCGTGCGCGGTCTGAATACGCTCATCGGGATCCTTCGCCAGGCAGGCCCGGATCACTTGATCGATCGGCGGTGGCGGCGCGGAAATCGGCTGCGGTTCGTGCTCGAGAATCGCAGCGATGAGACTGGCCTTGCTGTTGCCACTGAAAGCTGTCTTGCCGGTGACCATTTCATAAAGCACGAGGCCGAGTGCGAAGATATCGCTGCGCGCGTCGGCTTCTTTGCCGTGAAAGAGCTCCGGCGCCATGTACTGAATCGTCCCGAGAATCTTCCCCTCCTCGGTCACCTGCTGGACGGTTGCTTCCGCGGGCGAAGACTCGACGTGCTGTTTGGCGAGCCCGAAATCGAGCAGCTTCACGCCCGACTTCGTGAGCATGATGTTCGACGGCTTCAGATCGCGGTGGATGATCCCCTGCCGATGTGCTTTGTTCAGAGCGTCGGCGATTTGAATTCCGTACTGCAACACCTGCTCGAGTGGCAGCGGCCCGTCAGCAATCCGCTGCGCCAGCGTCTTCCCCTCGCAATGCTCCATGACCAGATAATCGGGACCAACGTCGTAGAGCGCGCAAATGTGTGGGTGGTTGATCGCGGAGATCGCTTTCGCTTCGCGTTCGAAGCGAAGGCGCAGCTTCGCGTCTTGCGCGAAATCAGCGGGCAGAATCTTGATCGCCACGACGCGATCCAGCCGCGTGTCACGAGCGCGGTAGACCTCCCCCATCCCGCCCGCCCCAATGGGCGCGACGATCTCGTACGGCCCGAGCCGCACTCCCGATGCGAGTTTCACTGGAACTGTCGCAGGATACTCTTATTTGATCAACGCGCATTCATGGCGCGCGACGTTTCGCACCCAGTTTTTGTTCGCGATCAGCGCCACATGCTGTCCTGATTGAGGATCAGTGACGTACAAGTTCCACCGAGTGATGACATAGATCGGGAGATGCAGGCGCTTCGATTCGGCGACATCGCCCTTTGACGGATGCTCGGCGAAAAGAGGATGCGTGTGAGCTAGCGCGACGGTTCCCGCAGGAATCGCCCCGAGGTAGTGTTCCGAGCGGGTATTCGCCGTGTGCGGCCAAAGCAGACATGAGGTAGCTCCGGCCGTATCTTGAACGATGAACGCGGCGACTTCCTGCTGATCGACCAGACGCGAGCCGCGGGTCGCGAGATCCTGCAGATACATCAGAATTTCCGGATCGTCCGTTGTTCGCCGGAAATCGAACGAATCAGCGAGAAGCTCGGAGCAGCAGATCGTAAGAAGAAGAATCGCGATACGCACGCGAGGAACGTGCGTTCAGCGCCTGGATCAGCTTTCCCAAACTTCTTCCAAAGTGATTCCTTTGGATCAGCGGATCGTCTCTGTGCTGCGCGCCGGACGGACTGCGCGCAATTTCGCTGCGACGTCGCCAAACAAGATCTCATCGCCGTCGCTGAGCTCCGTGAGTCTCGTCCGTCTCCCTCGGACCATCGTGCCATTCTTGCTGCCGAGGTCCTCGAGAGTGGCGCGGTCGCTGGTGATCACGATGCGGGCATGCCGCCGCGAAATCGACGGCGCGTCGATGCGAACCGAAGCGTCTCGTTCGCGGCCGATCACGTTCTCGCCTTGGTGAAGATCGAACTCATCGTCGCCGATCACGAGCTGCCATCGCGTCGTCGGCGCGATGCCTTCTTCGTCGAACGCGGTTGCCGCAAATGAGAATCCGAAGCCGTAGACCGTGCGCACAATTGTCTGATCGGCGTCGCCGAGCGCTTCTCGAATGTGATGCACGATTTTGTGGATGTTCGCTCGTCCGACGAACGTCTTTGGCCACAGGCGGTCGTACAACTCCTCTTGCGCAACGGCTTTCGGCCGGTTTTCGATGAGAATCCGAAGCAGGTCCAACGCTTTGGGTCGAAGCGAAATTTGCTCTTTACCGCGGAGCAACTCTCGGCGCTCCGTATCAAGGATGAAGTTGTTGAAGCGGACGCGCATGAGCTTCCAAAATAGTAGTTGCCGGACGCGCTGCGCGGAACTAGATTGTGCTCGTCGCCGATCGATCTATTTCGCAGCGGCCCAGCCGGCGCACTCGAGCGCGCCGAGCCCGTTCCTCCGGCCAAGGAACGGGCATTTTTTTGCGTGCGTGGCGAATCACGGCACGACGCGCACGTTCTACAACACCGACGATCTGGTCAAGGAAATCGTCGTTGCACGGATTTACGGCGGAAACTTCTCTCGGACTTCTCTTTTTTTTAGCGCGGCAGAAGACTTTGCCCTCGATGACCGAAGTTTTCGCAGCGGCCCAGCCGGCGCACTCGAGTCGGGCGTGAGAGAGGCGGTGCGAATGATCGTCTGCTCGCCATCGTCCAGCGCCTCGCGAAGCTGATAGATCAGATTGTGAAGATTCGATTTTTCTACGAACGTCTTCGGCCAAAGACGATCATAAAGGTCCTCTTGCGCCACCGCCTTCGGCCGCTCCTCGGCGAGAATCTGCAGGAGTTGAAACGTCTTGGGCGGGAGGTGCACCCGATCGCCGTAGCGCAGCAACTCGTGGCGTTCCGTATCGAGAACGAAATCGCCGAAGCGGACACGCATTAAGAAATTCTAACGCGGCAGGTTGCAGGAGATCCTTCCCCTTCGCTGCGCTCAGGGTCAGGATGAGTGTCCGTGCCGCTTCGCGGCGCTCCCTCACATCCCAATGGGGTGCCATACCGTCTTCATCTCCTGAAACTCGAAGATCGCGTATGGCGACTGGGAGAGTCGCGCGTCGCTCCAGCCGATCGCATCGGCGTCGAAGCGGATGACGCGCTTCACGTTTTCGGCGGCAGCCTTTTGCAGCGCCGGCATCGCTTCGCTCGTCACGCCGGTGGCATCGATCGCGTTC
>QHVY01000386.1:0-2456 GCA_003223695.1 Acidobacteriota bacterium | reverse complement strand
CTCTTCAGTCCGGAGATCAGATTGATGACGCCGCCCGGAACATCGGAGTTTGCGAAGACTTCAGCGAGCGTGATCGCGGCAAGCGGCCGTGACTCGGAAGTGATCGCCACGGCTGTGTTGCCGCCGACAATCGCCGGCGCGAGCCGGCTGACCAGGCCTAACAGCGCAGGCTCCTCGGGAGCGACGATGCCGACAACGCCTGTCGGCTCGGGAACAGTGAAGTTGTAGTAAGGGCCGGCGACAGGATTCACCGAGCCGACGACTTGCGGATACTTGTCGCTCCAGCCGGCGTAGTAGACCCAGCGATCGATCACTTGATCGATTTCTTTGCGCGCTTCGGCCGCAGTCGAGCCCTGGCGTCGCAGCTCCGCGATCAGCTCCGCTGCGCGCGACTCACAAACCTCTGCGATGCGATAGAGAATCTGCCCGCGGTTATACGCAGTTTTCTCACTCCATCCGCCGAGGGCTTTGCGGGCGGCCTGGACGGCGTTGCGCAGATCCTTTCTCGATCCTCGACAGGCGTTCGCGAGCAATTCGCCTTCCTTGCTCTTCACGGGATAGAAGCGCCCCGACTCCGTACGGGGAAATTCGCCGTTGATGTACAGCTTGTACGTTTTGCGGACGTTGAGACGCGGCATGTCAGCTGAGGCTCACGTACGGCGCAAGGCCGTGCAATCCGCCTTCGCGACCGAATCCTGATTCTTTGTAGCCGCCGAACGGCGATGATGGATCGAATTTGTTGTAAGTGTTGGCCCACACGACTCCGGCGCGCAGCTTCTGCGACATCTTCAAAATGCGCGAGCCCTTCTCCGTCCAAACGCCGGCTGACAAACCGTACGGCGTGTTGTTCGCTTTCTCGATCGCCTCTTCGGGCGTTCGGAACGTGAGCACTGAGAGCACGGGCCCGAAGATTTCTTCCTGCGCGATGCGGCTCGACTGCGCCACTCCGGTGAAGAACGTCGGCCGGAACCAGAAGCCTCGATCGGGAACGCTGCACGCCGACTGGAACATCTCCGCGCCTTCTTCGACGCCGCTTTCCACGAGCTCCTGAATTTTCTCGAGCTGCGCGCGCGAGTTGATCGCGCCGACGTCCGTGTTCTTGTCGAGCGGATTGCCGACACGCAGCGTGCCGATGCGGTCGCGCAGCTTGCGGATGACCGGCTCGACCACAGACTCCTGCACGAACAGCCGCGAACCGGCGCAGCAGACGTGCCCCTGATTGAAGTAGATGCCGTTGATGATTCCCTCGATTGCCTGATCGAGCGGCGCATCCTCGAAAACGATGTTTGGCGCTTTGCCGCCTAACTCCAGCGTCAGTTTCTTTTTCGTACCGGCGACCGCGCGCAGAATGCGCTTGCCGACTTCCGTCGAGCCGGTGAACGCGATCTTGTCGACGTCGCGATGCGACGCGACAGCCGCCCCGCTAGCCGGTCCGCCGGTGACGATGTTCACCACGCCCGGCGGCAGCTCCGCCTCCTGAATGATCTCCGCCAGCAGCAGCGATGTGAGCGGCGTCGTCTCCGCTGGCTTCAATATGATCGTGTTTCCCGCGGCGAGTGCCGGAGCAAGCTTCCACGCCGCCATCAGCAGCGGAAAGTTCCACGGGATGATCTGCGCTGCGACGCCTACCGGCGCCACATTGCGATTGGGGAACGCGTATTCGAGCTTATCCGCCCAGCCCGCGTAGTAGAAAAAATGCGCGGCGGCGAGCGGGATGTCGATGTCGCGCGACTCCTTGATCGGCTTGCCGCCGTTCATCGTCTCCACGACTGCCAGCGCTCTCGATTTTTCCTGAATCAGCCGCGCGATGCGGAAGATGTACTTCGCGCGTTCGCTCGGCGCGATCTTCCGCCACACTTTCTCGTACGCGCGCCGCGCCGCAGTCACCGCGCGATCGACGTCCTCCGCATCCGCCTCGGCAATCTCCGCCAGTGTCTCTTCAGTCGCCGGATTGATCGTCTCGAACCAGCGCTTCGAATGCGGCTCGACGAACTCCCCACCGATGAAGAGGTTGTAGCGCTTCGCCAGTTTGATGTGATCCGTCGACTCGAGCGACGGCGAATAATGCCATTCCACTAGTGCGCTGCTTGCAGCGCCGGGAGCCAAACGATCGCGGGTTTCGAGAGTGGTTGTCATGGAAATTTCAAATTTCGAATTTCAAATGAAAAATTAAAAATACATTATGGTAATTGTACCTATTTTTCATTTTTTAATTTGAAATTTGAAATTTGAACTTTCAATCCAAAGTAAAGTAATCGCCCCTCTGATATGCCCCAGTCCGTTCCTTCCGAATCTGCATCAGCACGTCGTTGAGCAGCGACGAGGCGCCGATGCGAAACAGATCGGGCGTCATCCACTCCGGGCCCATTGTTTCGTATAAGAGAACGAGATATGCGAGCGAGAGCTTGGCGTTGGAGATGCCGCCGGCCGGCTTCATCCCAATCTTTTTTCCGGTG
>QHVY01000385.1 GCA_003223695.1 Acidobacteriota bacterium | reverse complement strand
ATCACCTGTGATCCTGGAAAAACGTCCACTGCGCGATCGGATGTCCCTGCTGGAGTTGCTGCGCCTGCATCCAACCGTCGATCGCCCCGACGATGGCCACGATTCCGGAACCGATGCCGCACGTCAATAGTCCAAGCGCCCACAGTACGATCGCGGCGATGCCCTTCATCTTCTGTCCGATGATGAAGTAGCCGACTCCGCCTAACAGTAACAGGTTGAGCACGAGAATCAGAATCGGATCCTTTGGCGGCTGCTGCGGATAAATGATCTCGCCGCCCTTCTCAGTCGTCGGGGGAGGCGTCGGAGTGGAGGATGTCATTTGTATGCGGAAACGCTGCCCATTCACCGCTTTGATGATGCCCATGATCGACAGCACGAGGAAGCCGATCCAGACCACGCATCGCACCACCGCCCAACCGCAGCCGATGAATGGGACGTGCGTTCCGACAAACAGGAATGCGATTCCGATCGCAATCCAAATCAACTCGGCAATGAATAGCGCCGTTCCGTTCTTCGCGTGCCACTGAACTTCTGGATCATCTTTTTTCGCCAGCAGCGGGATCAGACAGAGAATTCCGAGATAGGAGAGGACCAGAAAAATTTGGCGGTCGCTGCTCGGCGCCGCACCCGTCGGCGGTGGAGGAGGTGTATACGATCCGCCCGGCGGAGGAGGTGGAGGCGGCGGTGGCACGTGAGGCGTTTCGCTCATTGCATCTCCTTCAAATCACTGACTCGGTGCCTATTGAGTGATGGATTCTAGCCGTTTTTCGGCTGCAATCAGCGGAAGAATGATTAGCAGGAGGGAGAGCGCAATAGCGCCGGCAATCGGTGCCACAAAGACGAATGCGCTCTCGTAATCGAGGGCAAAAATTCGCCAGAAGAGATATTGCACAACTGGTCTGGCCATCAGCAGCATGATCGCGCCGATGTATGCCAGCGCCGCGGCCATGTAACCGAACCCTCCGAGCGACAGGCCGACCTGCAGAGGGTTCTCCGCAGCGAAGTTCGGCGCGATGGCGCCGAGTCCGACGCCGAGACTTACGAGTGTGGCGGCGAGCATCGATGCGCCGATCGTCGTGAACAGCCAGACCACCACATTCGCGTGCAGGATCAAATTCGCGAAAACCGTCAGAATGAGCGAGAGCGCTGTCAGAGGAATTGAATAGACAACAATCTTCGCGATGAGCACGCGCCGGTACGAGACAGGCGCGCTCTGCAGCATCCAGAAGGCCTTTCCTTCCGACGAGATCGACGGATACGCGAAGCGCAGGCAAATCGCAGCGATGATGAAGCCGGCCATGCCGAGATTCGCGTAGGAGATGATCGGCGCGCGTGCGTCNNNNAAGCTGCGACCACTGCGCAACATCGCGGGTGAGCGTGCGCACTTCTTTGCCGATCAACGCGCGCGTTGGCGCATCAAAACGGCGCAACGACCAGTCGGCGATGCGCGTGAATCCTCCGGCTCCGAGGGCGGCCGGCGCCATGCTCTCCTTCGCGCGCACGAAAGCACGAAAGTAGAGCGGCGTCGCCACGACGATGAATAGGACACAGAGAACGAGGGCGAGACCGACGATCCGAAGGGGAAAGAGCGTCGCGTGCTGTCCGCCTCCGATCGCCACCATGACATCCGCGAGTGCCGTACCGGGATAGCGTTCCATCGACGGCAGCTCGATCGCCTGCAGCGCGCGCGTGACATCGTCCGTGTTGATCGGCATGAAGAAACGCTCCGGACGGCTCATGCGAAAGGCAACAACGGCGACGGTCATCACCAGAATCGCGAGTGAGGCAACGATCTGATGCACGCGTTGAACTGGAAAAAAGCGCACCAGCGCGATGATGACTGCGGTGCCGAGGGTCACCGGAATCGCCAACAAGAGCGCAAGATCGATCAGAACGACAGGAAAAAACCATAGAGGCACAGAGTACTGCACCGCAAATGCGACAAATAATGGTATTAAGAAAACATAAATAATTGTTGCGCTCTGCACGAGCGTCTTCGCCCAGCGATTGAGCACGATCCTCCATTTCGGCAACGGCGAAGCGTGATAGGTCTCGAGATCGAGGTCCGTGAAAAATGCGCCGATCGCCGCGGTCATCGATGACGAAAACAGGACTACCACGGCGACGAGAAACGCGAGCGCGAGCACGTTGCGCAGCAAGCCGAGGGCGAAGAAGGGCGTCGTCGCCTCGATTTTGGCGATCGCGCTGAAGAGCCGCCGGAAGAGCGCGAAATCGCCGAAGAGAAACAGCGCGACGATGATGGACGTGATCGCGAGCTTGATTGCCGCGGCGGCGTTGAACGGCCGCAGTCTCGCGATGAGTATTCGAAGTGACCACATGGGTTGCTCAGTTGCTAGGTTGCTCGGTTTCTGAGCAACCTAGGAACCCAGTAACCCAGCAACTTCCTCGAACCACTTCATCGCGCTCTGCCGCCGCGCTCCCCGCGCTTTCCAACGCTCCAGTCCGAGTTCCACGAGCCGCTCGATGAGCCGCGAATACTTGATCTCCGTCGCCTCCCACAGCTTCGGATACATCGAGATCTGCGTGAATCCGGGAATGGTGTTGATCTCGTTGACGAAGACGCGATTCGTGCCGCGCTCGAGAAAAAAATCGACACGCGCGAATCCTGAGGCCCCGATCGTGCGAAACGCAGACACCGCGAGGCGGCGAATCTCCTCCATCTTTTCTTTCGGAAGCCTTGCCGGAATGATCAGTTGGGCCTTGTTCTCGATGTATTTGTCTTCGTAATCGTAAAACTCGCGACCGGCGACAACCTCGCCCGGTAGCGACGCCTCGGGCGCATCATTTCCGAGCACGGAGACCTCGATCTCGCGCGCATCGGCGCCGCGCTCGACGAGCAGTTTCTCATCGAATCGAAACGCCTTTTCCATGGCCGCCGCGAGCCCACCCTCGCTCTTCACTTTGGTCACGCCGACGGACGAGCCGCTGTTCGCCGGTTTGACAAAGTAAGGCAGCCGCAGCGAATTGTTGACCGCGCGCACGATGCGCTCGCGCTCGCTCCGCCACTCCCGCTCGAGGACTTGAACGAAATCGACCATCGGCAGCTTGCTCGCCGCGAACACGTATTTCATGAACGCTTTGTCCATGCCGATCGCTGACGCGGCGACCCCGCTGCCGACGTACGGAAGGCCGATCGTCTCCAGGTATCCCTGCAGCGCGCCGTCTTCGCCGCCGCTGCCGTGAATCAGTGGAAAGGCGATGTCGGGACGCTGCGTCTGCAACCAGGTCTCGAACGAAAAAGCATCATCGCCGTGATCGCTGCGCTCCCCGCCGTCGAGAATGCGTTCGCTCCGCGCCGGCGCAACGAAGCGGCCGTCGCGCGCCATGCACAGCGGAACGATTTCCAGCCGCTGCTTCGGTGCCGCATTCGACACCGAGCGCGCCGAGAGGATCGAGACTTCATGCTCCGCGCTCAACCCGCCGAAGATGAGGACGACGCGAATCATTTACGCCCCTCACCCGGCGCGAAGCCTGCCCTGAGCGAAGCCGAAGGGCGCCACCCTCTCCCCGCTTCGCGGGGCGAGGGATCTCGACGACGTCCTTCTCCCCGCGTGCGGGGAGAAGGTGTCCGTAGGGCGGATGAGGGGTGGCGAATCATCGCCCCAGCGGAACGCTGCTGAGCAAGTACTTCAGATCATCGTCACGCCAGCGGATTCCACCGCCGAATGTGAACGCCGTCTTGTTGAAAACATTGTCGACACCGCTGGTCACGAACAACAGCGGCGTGTTCGGCTTCTCGTGACGGAAGATGTACTCGCCGTAGAGCCGCAGATGAGGGCTGGGATCGTAGCGTCTGCTGAAGTCGAACGCCTCGCCGGTGAACCGCAGCCGGTTGTTGTACTGATAATCGACGCCGGCGCCGCCGGTCGAGTCGAAAAGGCCGACACGAACCGACAGCGGCTGCAGGTTCCACCCCGCCTGCGCCGACACTCGGAAGCCGCGCTCGAATCGTGTTTCATTGATGATCACAGTCTGACTGCGACCGGTTGCCGGATCGGTGACCGTGAACTCGTCCGTTTTGTCCACCCGCTTGCCACGCGGATCGTCCGCGAGCTCGACGTTGTAGAAACGATTCCGCTCCGGATTGGGAACGAGGCGCAGCATGACCGCGGCGCGCGTGTGCCCGCCGATCGGATTTCCGACTTGGCCTTGGCTCACGCCCCCGCCCGCCTGGTACTCCGCTTTCATCCCGAGATCCAGCGCAATGCGATTGGCGCGACCGAGAGTGGTCCGCAGCTCGTTGACGCCGCTTTCGACGGCTGACAAGGCAGTGGTCAGGCGCTGGTGCGCTTCTTCGCTGTACAACAGTTTGCCGACAGTTCCCTCTCCGCTGCGCACCTGGCCTGTGATTGCGTTGAGATTGTCCGTGGTCGTGCGGAGATCGCCAGACAGCTTCCGCAAATTCTCGACGACGGCGTGAATGTCCTGCCGGTTCTCGCCGAGCGTGCCGTTGAGAGAGTTGGCCACCTTCTCGATCGATTCGGCAAGCCGCGGAATCTCGGTGCGCAATTGAGCGGTGATCTCGCGCTGCGCCGTGATCTGGCGGATGTTCTCGACGATCTCCTGCAGTCGCTGCTGCCCTTGCGGCCCAGTCATGACGCTGCGGAGCGACTCGGTGATCGCCTTCACGTCCGTGGCAATTGCGGAAATCTGATTCGTGACCTCGTCGATCGATGCTGGCTGGGTGCCGCGCAACACCTGCTGTTCGGAAATTTGTGGTGCGTTCTCCGGCCCTGGCACGAGCTCTACGTACTTCTCGCCTAACAGGCCGAGGTTGACGACTTTCGCGAAGGCGCCGCGGTGCAGCTCGACGTCGCGGCGGATCGCCATCGTCACTTCAGCTTTGCCGTCAGGCAGAAGGCGGATGTTGGTGACTTCACCGACGGGAACGCCGGCGACGCGCACTTTCGATTTGTTGTCGAGACCGGCAACCGAATCGAATACCGCGACGACCTTCTTCGTCGGTCCGCCGCCAACAGAAACGCGTTCGATCTTCAAAACGAAATAGCCGAGGATCGCCAGGATCACCAGCATGAAAATTCCGACTTTCGCTGCAGAGGACATCAAAGCGCTCCGTGTGCAGGCCGATTGTAGAGCGGGTCGATGCCGGCTTTGCGAAGCATTTGAAAGAGCAGGGCAAGCGGTGAACGGAATCGATGAACATACCGCCGATACCTTGTGCGGCGTAGGCGCCGGCTTTGTCGAGCGGCTCGCGCGTGGCGACGTACCAATCGATGTCGCGCGTTGTCATCGGCAGCATCCGCACTTCAGTGGTCGCGACGTGCGTGTCGATGTAGTGCGGATCGCTGCGGGTCAGTGTGACTCCTGTGTAGACGACGTGCGTCTTCCCGGCGATCACTGCGAGCATCCGCTTGGCATCTTCAACATCGGCAGGCTTCTCCAGCAGGAGATCGTCGAGCGCGACCGTGGTATCGGCGGCGATGATCCATCGCGATTCACTCTTGTCGGAAATCGCGCGCGCTTTCTCGCGTGAGAGCCGCGCGACATACTCCTCCGGCGCTTCTCCCTCGTGCCGCTCCTCGGGAATGTGACTGGGGATCACGTCAAACTCCAGCCCGATTGACGCAAGAAGCTCGCGCCGCCTCGGCGACGACGACGCGAGAACGAAGCGCATGCTCATCGCCGAGTGATGCTCAGGATCAGGACGAAGCGCGCGTCGGCGACGATTCGATAGAGGATCCGCAGCCCGTCAATTGAAAAACTCCAATAGCCGCG